>JBEBWU010000360.1:0-3371 GCA_040391985.1 Entomomonas sp.
TAAACAAGTTAATAGTTCAGGTGCAGTTTCTGTGGTTTCAGTATTATCAATGTTAGTAAGCTCTTCTTTAATTGGGGAATCCACTTCTGGTGTTTCTTGATTATTAGTTTCATTAATTACAGGTGTATGATTCACAATAGGTTGTTCTTTTAATAATTTAATGGTTGGGATATCTGTATCACCATAGTTTGTTATATTTTGGTCATTTAAGGATACTGGTGCTGCTTGCTGATATTGCCAGATACAAAAAAATATATTTAAGAAAACTAAAAATATAAATATCCAGCGCATTACGAGTTACCCGTTATAGGGCAAAGTAATGATAAACCATAAAAAACAAGGTCAGGCATATGATGTGCTTTTGGTATATCAAAATACATAGCGTCACCACCAGCAGCATAGATATTAAATTGTTGACCAAAATATTGATTAGCTAATGTTAATTGTTGACTAATAAAACCCTGTAACATTAGGTGACAGCCGCCATTGACTGCATCCTCTGTAGACTCACCAGGTTTTTCAACAGGAGAAAGCAAATCTTTTGCTAAGTCTTCATGGTAATGGATACGATTTGTGTTAGTCAGTAATTGTTGGCGCATTAACATCAGTCCAGGGGCAATAAATCCACCTAAATGTTGACCATGTTTATCTATAAAGTCACAGGTGATAGCTGTACCAAAACCTAATGTAAGGGTAGCTTGTTGACTTTGATGGTAAGCGGCAACAATGGCAGCCCAACGATCTGCTCCTAGTCTAGTATAGTCATTATAACCATTTTTAACACCGCATGATTCTTTGCAAGAAAGAGCTTGTTTAACAGATATTGAATATTGGGTTTCTAAATTTTTAATAAGCTGTGAGGTTTCTTGTTCAGAACGCACACTGACTAAACGACAAAAACGAAAGTTTTGTTGGCTATTATCGAGATCAGTTAACAATTGCTGTAATTGTTGATTTGCTCCACGTGCGACGACTTCATCATGGCTATTTAAGATACGCCATTTAATCAGACTATTTCCACAATCGAGTTCAAGAATCATAATTAATTTTGGTCATGAGTTGAGGTCGCTAATCTTAAACTAACTTCACCAGCATTAAAATATTGAATTTCATTATTGACCAGTAATTTTAATGCTCCAGTATCATCAACACCTAACATTTTTCCAGTAATTTGTTGATTTCCTTGCAGTAAGTTAACCATTTTATGTTGCCAAAGATTATTTTCTTGCCACTCCTCTTTTAATGCCTTAAAACCATGTTGGTAATGAGTTTTTAAATAATAAGACAGTGAATGGTTTAGTTCAATGAGTAACTTATTGCGATCAATAAGAGTGCCTAGTTCTTGGCGAAGAGATGTCCATGGTTGATTAATCTCAGTAATGGCTTTTGGCATATTCACATTAATGCCAATGCCAATTACGACATGACATATATCTGCAGGATCTCCTGTGATTTCGAGAAGAATGCCACATAGTTTTTTATTCTCAAATAATAAGTCATTAGGCCATTTTAACCCTGCTTGTACTAGTCCCATTTTTTTTATGGCTTGTAATACAGCTAAGCCAACAGTGAGACTCAATCCCTCTAGTTGATAAGCGCCATTTTTTAAGGCAATTAATAAACTGTAGTAAAGGTTTTGACCATAGGGGCTAACCCATTGTCTGCCTCGGCGGCCTTTACCTGCTGTTTGTTGTTCTGCTGTAACTGCTAAAGGGGCAGCTAAACCAGTGTTTAGTAGGCGAAAACATTCAGTATTAGTAGAGCTAACATTAGGTAACACAGTAATTGGCCATTGGCTAATTTGTTGATTAAGAAACTTATTATCTAGTAAAGATAATGGAGAATCTAATTTATAACCTTTGCCTCTAACACTATGAATCGTTAAGTTAGTCTCATTTTCTAATTTCTTTAATCGTTTCCAAACGGCAGCACGGCTTATATTTAATGTGTTACCTAGCTCTTCACCTGAGTGAAATTTGCCATCTGCAAGTAGTGTAATAAGTGACGTCATATTAGTGTGTAGATTGACGGAATTGGTGAATTTGGCGACGCTGCTTTTTAGTAGGACGTCCTTCTGTCTGAATACCCTGCATACCTAACTTACGATCAGTAGCAGCTTGTTCTCTTTTTTGGATACTCTCAGCCGTTTCTTGGTAAAGTTTTTGAGCATCAGGAGCACCTTTTCGAATTTCAGATAGGTCTTTAACAATAACAATACAATCGTCATAGCCAACACGTATTGTTAGCTCATCACCAATACGAATATTTTTAGAAGGTTTACAACGTTCTCCTAGACAATGAACTTTACCGCCAGCGATAGCTTCTTTTGCAATGTTTCTAGTTTTGAAAAAACGGGCAGCCCATAACCATTTATCTAGACGACATTGTTCATTGACTTGTTCTGTCAAAGTAGTAATCCTATTGTTTTAATCAGATCTTTTTAGCATTATAGTCACTTTAAATTGAGAAGTCATGGTATTAGGTGTTATTAAATGTATGCTGCTATAGCAGGGTTTAGTTTAGGTTTGTCATTAATAGTTGCTATTGGTGCACAAAATGCTTTTGTGCTAAGACAAGGTTTGTATAAGCAACATGTGTTTTGGATATGTTTAATTTGTGCATTATCTGACGCTATTTTGATTACAGTGGGAGTGTTTGGATTATCATTTGTTATAAAAATAATTCCCAGTATTGAGTGGGTAATGCGCTATATAGGTTGTATATTTTTATTTTGTTATGGTGCAATAAGTTTTTGGAAAGCTTTTACACATAATGATGCTTTACAAGTAAAGGAAGCTCAGAAACAGTCTTTAAGAACGACTATTTTGATTTGTTTGGCATTAACTTGGCTAAATCCGCATGTATATTTAGATACTGTATTATTACTAGGATCTATTGCTAATCAGTATCCCAATCAGCACGGCTATTTTGCACTAGGAGCAATTTGTGCTTCTTTTTGTTTCTTTTTCTCTTTAGGGTATGGGGCAAGATTGCTAAAACCATGGTTTAGTAAACCAACTTCTTGGAGAGTTTTAGATTTCTTAATAGGAATAATAATGTGGTTAATAGCAATAAAGTTAGTAATATAGAGAAGGGTGATAAATGGTTACCACCCTTTGGTATTATTACTTGTTAACTGCTGCCTGAATTAATGGTTTTAATTCACCTTTTTCATGCATTTCTAATAAAATATCTGAACCACCTACAAGCTCACCACCTACCCATAATTGTGGGAAAGTTGGCCAATTAGCATATTTAGGTAATTCAGCTCTAATTTCAGGGTGTTGCAGTATATCTACATAAGCAAATTTTTCACCACAATCAATTAGCACTTGTGCCGCTCTTGCAGAAAAGCCACATTGTGGTGCATT
>JBEBWU010000361.1:0-3371 GCA_040391985.1 Entomomonas sp.
CAAACTCTAATCGTTGTGCATTAGCAACGCGTCATGTTGAGTTTTTAGAAAATTGGGCTGCTAAATTGATGGAGCAGTTAGACCCAGTGCAAGATTTCGTATTGCCTGGTGGTTCGCAAGCAGGTGCTCATTGTCATGTGGCGAGAGTAACCTGTCGTCGTACCGAGCGCTATGTTATTGCTGCTGATTTGCAAGATGAATACATCCCAATGACTATTCAATATTTAAATCGTCTATCTGATGTATTGTTTGTATTAGCAAGGGTGCTAAATAAACAGCAAGGTGTCTCAGAAATTGTTTTAAATAGACAGATTTAATATTTTAAGGCTATTTAGTATGACGAAGTTATATCCTTTGACGCTTAAGCTAGTAAATAAAAAAGTATTGGTAGTGGGCGCAGGCAAGGTGGCTTTGCGTAAGTTACAAGGTTTAGTAGGCACAGGTGCAGAGATTACCGTAGTATCGCCAGAAGTATTACCAGAAATATTGGCATTACCTGATATAACAATAATTCAACGTCCTTTTCAATCCTCTGATACTAAACATGCTCATATTATTTATGCAGCGACGGATAGCCAACAAGTGAATGATGAAGTAGGTCGATATATTGAACATTGGCAATGGTTTGATGATACCGCAGTAGCGGCCAATTCTAATTTTCATACGCCAGCGGTGATTCGCGAAAAGGGCTTGATTGTAGCTATTTCCACCGAGGAGCGAAATCCTTCGCTTGCCAAGAAAATTAAACAAAAAATCACAGAGTTTTTACTTAAATCAATGAAATAGCAGATATTCCGAAATCTGTTATGGTTTGTTTAGGGTTTTAATTAGTATATTATCCCATGTATTACAGATAGGTAATAGTTAAGTGACTATTACGGAAGTAGGTGTGAATCCTACGCAGCCCCCGCTGCTGTAAGGTGGACGACCCTCTAAAAAACCACTGACTGGTAGATATTAATCAACAGTTGGGAAGGTAGAGGGAAGGATGAAGCTAAGCCAGAAGACAGTCTGTACTACAAAGTAACACCTTCGGTGGGAAGGCGTGTTGTGCTTAATTTGTCCGATTACCCGTATACAATTTATAGCAAACCCAAATCCCTACCAATAACGAAAGGTGGGGATTTTTTGTTTCGGGCGGTTGGACGAAAACTCTATGAATAAAATAATGTTTGGGGCAACCCACAGT
The DNA here is from genome assembly GCA_040391985.1 of Entomomonas sp. GTDB lineage: Bacteria > Pseudomonadota > Gammaproteobacteria > Pseudomonadales > Pseudomonadaceae > Entomomonas. The sequence goes on from JBEBWU010000361.1 coordinate 1,190, forward strand.
GGTGCAGGTAAAACCACTGTAACATTAGGCTTAATGCACGCTTTAACGCGACGCGGTTTAAAGGTGCAGCCCTATAAAGTGGGCCCAGACTATATCGATACAGGTTGGCATAAACTAGCAACAGGTCACGCTTCTATAAACCTTGACGCTTTTATGGTGCCTGAAAATAATCTTAAATACCTTTTCCAGTGCCACGCTGAAACCGCTGATATCAATATTATTGAAGGGGTAATGGGGCTGTATGATGGTTATGGCGTTGACCCTAATTATTGCAGCAGTGCAGGCTTAGCTTACACATTAAATTGCCCGATTATTTTGGTGGTGGATGGTAAAGCGGTGTCAACCTCTATTGCGGCTACTGTTATGGGCTTTCAAAAATTTCAGCCTGATGTTCCTATTGTTGGGGTATTGGTTAATCGGGTGAATACCGATAACCACTATCAACTGCTTAAACAAGCCATAGAAACTTATTGTCAAATTCCTGTATTAGGTCGTTTGCCTAATATGCCTGAGTTAGTTTTACCTGAACGCCATTTAGGTTTAGTACCCACCGAAGAAATGCAAGATATACAAAGTTATTGGCAACAATTAGCCGATGCCATTGAACAGCATATTGAAGTCGATCGTATTATCGAGTTAAGTGTAAGCTCACAGCTTGCAGTAACTATTCCAAAATTACCTAATGCTACTAACTATCACAGCTTAAAAATGGCTATTGCACAAGATGCAGCCTTCCATTTTTATTACCAAGATAATTTAGATTTACTGAGTCAATTAGGTGTAGAGCTAATACCTTTTAGCCCATTAGCAGATAGCCTATTACCAGACTGTGATTTGGTCTATTTAGGGGGTGGCTTCCCAGAAGTTTTTGCAGCACAGTTAGCCGCTAATCAAGCTATGCGCCAATCTATTTTACAAGCTCATCAACAAGCTAAACCGATTTATGCGGAATGTGGTGGCTTAATGTATTTAGGTGAGTCCTTACAGGTTGATGGTGAACGTTATGATATGGTCGGTGTATTAGCAGGCTATAGCCAAATGACCAAAGGCTTAAAACGCTTTGGTTATTGTGAAGGTAGAGCTTTAACAAATACGTTATTGGCGGATACAGGCGAAATATTAAAAGGCCACGAGTTCCACCATTCAGAGTTTTACACCGATTTACCTTGTGCTTTTGCCATGTATAAAACCCGTGATGGTGAAATTGTTAAAGAATGGCAAGGTGGTTATCAAGTAGGTAATACCCTAGCGAGTTACTTGCATATTCATTTTTATCAAAATCCTTTTATATTGTGTCATTGGTTGGATAGGGCGCTAGTATGAGTTATTTATTGCCTATTCTGCCTATTATTATTGGCTTTATCGTGGATTTACTATTAGGTGATCCACAAGGTTGGCCTCATCCCGTGCGTTGGATAGGTAATAGCATTACGTTTGTCCAACAAAAGATTCGCAACCAATGTGCAAATGACACCTCCCTAAAATGGGGCGGCCTATGGTTATGGCTGATTATTGTTGGTGGCACTTTCTTAGTCACTTGGAGCTTACTCTATTTACTGGGCTTATGGCCATGGTGGGTAAGTTTTATTGTTCAGTGTGTGTTGGCCTATACCATCTTAGCTACTAAGTGTTTAAAAGATGCGGCGATGAGTGTTTACCAAGCGTTAGATACAGGTACCGTAGAGCAAGCACGAGTGCAGTTATCTTATATTGTGGGTAGGGATACTACCGAGTTAGATAAACCACAAATGACCCGTGCAGTGGTTGAGACAGTAGCAGAGAATAGTGTCGATGGCATTATTGCCCCTTTGTTTTATTTGTTTATTGGTGGTGTGCCACTAGCCATGGCTTATAAGGCAGTCAATACTTTAGATTCAATGGTGGGTTATCAAACCCCTAAATATAAAGCTATTGGTTATTTTTCTGCCAAATTAGATGATATCTTTAATTATATTCCAGCGCGTATTAGCTGGTTGTTATTTGCCCTTGCTGCCTATTTACTCAAACTCAATGCTAAAGCTGCTTTAGTGATCGGCTGGCGCGATCGTAGCAAGCATAAAAGCCCTAATTGTGCATGGCCTGAGGCGACTGTGGCAGGTGCGCTTGGTGTTCGTTTGGGCGGCCCAAATAATTATTTTGGTGAGTTAGTAGAGAAGCCTTGGCTAGGGGATGAGGTTCGTCC
>JBEBWU010000362.1:0-3365 GCA_040391985.1 Entomomonas sp.
CTGAGTTAATCAATATTTCTTTTCTTTTGTGAATAGATAGTTGATGAGCACAAACCAGTAGACCAAATATCAAGGGGAAAGATACCATTAATATAATAAGCCATTTCTTTAGGTTTTTTTCTGGAGACTGTTGGTCGGTATTATGTTTTTCCGCAATGCGAGTTAGATTAAACATGATGTTTATCATTAATGCCCCCGCCATTAGGGTAATGATGCCAAATATACTTAGCAGGAATGTTTCTGTCATTCGCTGGCGGAAGATTTTTAAATCAAATACAGTAACACTAGTAAATATAAAAACCCAATAGATAAGGCAGATAATGGCAATAATGCCAATAAAATTACTAAGTTTGACAATATTCTTAGGGTTCATAGGTAATTTTCCATAATAATGTAGTCATTTAATATCAGTAGTGTAATTGAGTAAGGTTAAGTTAAGCTTAATCTATTATGATTGCCTTAAAATATTAGGGAGTAGAGATAATGGGGCTATTTGATATGTTTAATAAAAAGGAACATGCAACTATTCAGGTTACTTTTATTAATAATGCTGATAATTCAATCATTGGTGTGGCAGAGTTATCTATAGATCAGTTGCCAGACGAATTTGAGTCCGCTACCACAATGCATTTACGCGAAGAAAATTGGCAGGTTGAAGAAGCTATACCTGTTTATAAGAAGGAGTTTGCTCAGTCGGGTAAATTAACGTTGAAGATGTATAAGGTTGAGATGGTTGACCCTAATGAGCTTAAATTTTCATTACCAACGATTGCAAATGAATTACCTCAACTAGCAGATAGTACACTGTTTGATGATTTTACCTTTACATTACCCTTTGAGGATGATTGGTTACAGGTTGAGTTATTAGATAAGGATTTTATGCCTTATATTGAACAGAACTTGGCTGCTATTGAGAGGATATGGAATGATTATGGCCATCAGGAAGATGGTTTTACTTATTTTGATCAGTTACATGTTCGTTTAGCATTAGGAGAGCCACAATTATCTGTAAAACTTGAACAATTGAAGCAGTTGTTGGCTGTTAGTAAGGTGGGTAGTTTGCAGTTTCCTAAGCAACAAGGTTATGTTGTTAATGGCTTTGCACTTGAAACAGATACAGCCATTTATTATGGTATTGTTGCTAGTGGTGTGGTTTGTGAGTTGGCTATTTCTCTTAAAACTGAGCAGGTAGAAGAAGTAGTAAAGCTTGCTAACAAGCTTGGTTTAGTGGCTGTTGATTGGTGTCGCTGCCAATTATTAGGTAAATAGGAAAAATCCTCTTTTAAAACAACCCCAGAAAGTTGAGAAGAATTATGGAAAAATTATTGCCGTTAACCATTCAGCAGGCTCAAGCTAATGAGTTTAAGAGTGTGATAGGGTTTTATCATAAGCTGATTGATGAAATGAAAACAGCTTCTTATAGGCCTGGCTGGGAAAAAGGGGTATATCCTGCTGATGATTTTATTCAGACATCTATTAATAATAATGAGATGTTTATTGGCCTTTGGGATAAAGAAATTGTCAGTGCGATGGTGGTAAACCAAGAGTGTAATGAAGGATATGATAAGGTTAATTGGCCAAATGCTTTTCAGCGAGATGAGGTTATGGTTATTCATGCACTGGGTATATTGCCTTCGTATCAAGGGCGTGGTATCGCAAAACAGATGTGTAAGTTTGTCTTTCAATGGGCAAAGGATAATCAAGTAAAAGCTATTCGTTTAGATGTATTGGGAACCAATAAGTCTGCACAGAATTTATATACTGCGCTGAATTTTCAGTATGTTGATACGATTGAAATGTATTATGAGGATACAGGGTTAACTGATTATTTGTTGTATGAGTATATCGTTTAAGTTTTGATGTTATAAAAATACCCCAAGCATTGCCTATAAGCATTTAACACTTGGGGTATAGTTTGTTATTTAATTAGTTTTTCATGTAGCCATTTAGCTATATCTGATATTTCTTCATTGCATACTTCATGCATCATTGGGTAGTCGTGCCATGAGGCGCTAATACCTTTATTTTGTAAGAAGTCATAGGCGGCTTTGCCTAGGCTAATATCAACTACATTATCTTGTGTGCCATGTAGGTGTAGTGAGGGAATAGTTTGTTTACCTTCTGCCAATGTTGTTTCTGCAGTAAAGGTTGGTGCATAAGTGGAAAGTGCCATTACTCCACCTACATTTTCAGGGTAAGCAATATAAGCTGTATGCATTACTACTGCACCACCTTGGGAGAAACCTGCGAGGATAATACGGTTTAGTGCTATACCTTGTTTGCGTTGTGCTTCAATCAGTTCTATAACGCTTTGTGCTGATTCTTCTAGTTCGGTTAGGTTAATTTCTCTGGGAATGGTTAGGTTGATAATGTCATACCATGAGGGCATGGACATCCCCATATTTAAACTAACAGGTCTGCTAGGGGCTTGTGGCAATATAAAACGAGTATTACGCAGTAGCTGTTGCTGGAGTATTTGCGCCACAGGTTGAAAGTCGTATTTATTTGCACCTAAGCCGTGTAGCCAAATAATAGCTGAATCTGCAGGAGCAGGTGGATCGAGAATCAAAGGTTCTAGCATAGTTATAGTTCCAATTTATTAGCGTTCAATAATATTTAGCCTATCATATTCTTGTTGACGATGAATATAAAGTTGATGTTATAGACTAATGTAGAGGGGATGTTAAATGGAATGAACTTTATAATAGTAAACATATCTAAAGTAATGTAGTTAGATTAAGTATATTTTTATAAAAGGGGTATTACGTATGAAATTGAAAGCATTAGCTGCTTTATTATTAGTCGGAAGCTTAGGTGTTTTAGCGGGTTGTTCAACGCCATCTGTTATTACATTGAAGGACGGTCGTCAAATTCAAACAACTGACAAACCAAAATTAGATGCTGATGCAGGTTTCTATAGATTCCAACAATTAGATGGTAAAGACACCACTATTAATAAAGATGATGTATTAACTATTAAAGAATTATAAGCTCCAATATAAGCCACACAGGTACTTAGTGTATTTGTGTGGTTTTATTTTTCCCTTCTTTATAAGTTAGTTTATATAATTAAAATTATTACTTTATGTATATAAAAACTGACTTCTCTCTATAAAACTTCTAATTATTATAAAGTTTAATTGTACCTGCATTTATTAATAAGTTAAATTATTACATCTTTTGCTAACAAAAAGTGCATGGGAGTCTATGTGATAAAAAAAATCCTAATTGCTAATAGGGGAGAGATCGCTGTACGGATTATCAGAGCCTGTGCCGAAATGGGCATTCGTTCGGTAGCTGTTTATAGTGAGGCTGATCGCCAAGCATTACACGTTAAACGTGCTGATGAGGCTTATAATATTGGC
>JBEBWU010000363.1:0-3363 GCA_040391985.1 Entomomonas sp.
TTAGGCTATTTAGATTACGTTTGTTGAGAGCTTTGTCACATTTCCAAACACTTATGGCAGCCTAATTTAGTCTATTCTGATTATCATAGCCCATTAATAGATTAACAAGTTAATGAGAACGATGAAGCGACTAGTAATTTTACTATTATCCTTAATAGTTATTCTCCCTGCACTGGCCAATAATGATATCTTGCAAGCTCGGCCTGATAGTGTGTTTGGTGGTAGTACTACAACTATTAGTAGTCAAGATAGTTTTTTACCTGTTGAGCAAGCATTTCGTATAGAAAAAAAACAGATTGATGCACAAAATATTCATCTGCAATTTATTATTGCTGATGGTTATTATCTCTATAAAGATCGTTTCTCATTTTCGACTGATAATTCTAACGTTACTATTGCTTCATTTACTTTACCTAAAGGGCAAATAAAGCAAGATGAATTCTTTGGTGAGGTTGAGGTATATCATGCCGTTTTGGATCTAGTAATACCTATTACAAATCCTGATAAGTTAGCATTTAATTTTGAGATTAAATATCAAGGCTGTGCTGAAAAAGGATTATGTTATCCCATGGAAGTGGAAACTATTCCTGTAGCAGGTGTTATGCCCGTATCATCACAGACAACAGGGAACTCTTCTACATTATCGTTTAGTGACTCTTGGGCTGCTTTATCTTGGCTAACTTTATTGTCTTATTTTGGTTTTGGAATATTATTAAGTTTAACGCCCTGTGTATTTCCTATGTTACCTATTCTTGCTGGTGTAGTGTTGAGAGGGCAGGTGGGTACATTAAGAGCACAAATATTGGCATTAACTTATATTCTGTCTATGGCAATTACATATGCCATTTTCGGTGTGTTATTAGGCTTGTTTGGTGCTGAATTAAATGTTTCAGCAAGGCTGCAATCACCTTGGGTGCTTATTCCTTTCGCAGTTTTCTTTACCTTGTTCGCCTTAGCCATGTTTGGTGTGTTTGAATTAAGATTGCCTGCATTTATTACCAATCCATTAAATAGGGCAGCTGATAAAACACATGGTGGTTCGCTATTAGGGGCAGCTATTTTAGGTGTGTGCTCCAGTTTGGTTGTTTCACCTTGTGTCAGTGCACCATTTGCAGCCATTTTATTACATATTAGTACCACAGGAGATGCCATAGGTGGTGGGGTCAGTTTATTTACCTTAGGTTTAGGGATGGGGCTGCCGTTATTTATTATTGCTGCTGGCGGTAAAGCTTTATTACCTAAAACAGGTATGTGGATGATAGTAGTACGTAATGCCATTGGTGTTATGTTATTAGCTGTAGCTGTTTACTTGTTGTCCAGAATAATACCTGGTTACGTTACTTTAGCTTTATGGGGATTGTTAGCCGCAGGTGTGGCAATCTTTATTGGAACGTTTGATTTTTCTAGCTCCAAAACTAAAGTACAAAAATTAGCCCAAGTATTAGGATTGTTTTTAATAGTTTATGCTATTTGTGCTTGGGTGGGAGCATGGCAAGGTAATACGGATCCATTACAATCTTTAAAAGGTATTTCCACAACTGAACAATCAACAACTAAAAATAGTACTCTGAATTGGCAAGTGGTTTATAACCAAGAGGAACTGAATAGTCAACTTACAGTAGCCAAAGCAGCAGGTAAGATAGCAATGGTTGATTGGTCAGCAGATTGGTGTATTGCTTGTTTAAAAATGGAAAAAGAAGTATTTGAAAACAATGAGGTTGCCACTAAATTAGCTGATTATCAGTTAGTTAAAATTGATATGTCGAAAATGACTGATCAACATCGTCAATTACAAAATCATTATAAAGTATTTGGTCCACCTACCATTTTATTTTTTGATAATGCAGGTAATGAATTATTAAATGATCGTATTATTGGTGAAATGGGTCAAGCAGAATTCTTAGAGCATTTAAATAAAATTAATCCTTAAAAACAGTAAAAATTATAAAAATAAATATAATGACTTATATCTACCTAACATAAATAATTAATAAATAAAAGTAGTGCGAATAGTAAAAGTTTACGGTAAAATGCAACGAATTTCGGTTATTCTGTTTCTATCCTACATAAATTTAGAAGAGAATAGTTAGTTTAGTTAGTCATATGACTGGTAAACAGTAAAACCACCAAATGATTATGATAAAGTTACAATAAAAGGATAACTTTTTGGCAGCTTTTTTAGTTTTACATGGTCCTAATCTTAATTTGTTAGGAACTCGTGAGCCGGAAGTATATGGTACTACAACACTGGCTCAAATTAATGCTGGATTACAAGAGTATGTTAAGCAACAAGGGCATCAATTAGCTTATTTGCAGAGTAATGCTGAACATGAGCTAATCGATCGTATTCATGCTGCGCGTAGTGAAAAAATTGATTTTATTGTAATTAATCCAGGTGCTTTTACTCATACCAGTGTAGCGATTCGTGATGCATTGTTAGGAGTAAACATTCCTTTTATAGAGGTTCACTTAAGTAATGTTCATAAGCGTGAACCTTTTCGTCATCATTCTTATCTTTCCGATATAGCTGTTGGGGTAATCTGTGGCTTGGGAGCCAAAGGTTATTATTTTGCTTTACAAACAGCTATTGAGCAAATTGAACATAGTAAATAAAACAGAGAGTTGAAATAATGGATATACGTAAAGTTAAAAAACTAATCGAATTGTTAGAAGAATCTGGCATTGACGAATTAGAGATTCATGAAGGTGAAGAGTCTGTTCGTATTAGTCGTCACAGTAATAAAGTGTTAGCAGCGCCTACCTATGCTGCTCCAGCTCCTGTTGCTGCTCCAGCACCAGCTCCTGCTACTTCTTCTATTGCTCCGGCTGAAGCTGCTCCAGCAACACAAGTATTAAAAGGTAATGTGATACGTTCGCCAATGGTGGGTACTTTCTATCGTTCTCCAACACCTACTGCCGCTTCATTTGTTGAAGTTGGTCAAGCAGTTAAGAAAGGTGATGTGCTTTGTATTGTTGAAGCAATGAAAATGATGAATCACATTGAAGCAGAAGTAAGTGGTGTTATTGATTCAATTCTTGTTGAGAATGGTCAGCCAGTAGAATACGATCAACCACTATTTACAATTGTTTAATAGGTGAGGGCTAGCTATGCTAGAGAAAGTATTAATCGCCAATCGTGGCGAAATTGCCTTACGTATTTTACGCGCTTGTAAAGAGTTAGGTATTAAAACAGTAGCAGTTTATTCTACAGCGGATAGTGAGCTTATGCATTTAAGTCTTGCTGATGAATCTGTTTGTATTGGCCCAGGCCCTGCTGCTAAGTCATATTTACATATTCCATCTATTATTGCAGCTGCTGAAGTAACAGGTGACACTGCGGTGCATCCTGGTTATGGTTTCTTA
>JBEBWU010000364.1:0-3351 GCA_040391985.1 Entomomonas sp.
CTTATCGTTGTTGAAAATCTGGGTAAGTAAGAAATTAATTAACCAGTTTAAACAACTGTGTCCTGATGAACAGATTACACCTGAGTTATTACAGCAGTCTGCTGATCATAGCAGTGTGGCTTATAAGATATTTGATCATTTATTAAAGGGATTGAGATTACCTTTACTTGATGGTCAGATGTTAGTCAGTAAAGATGGTTATACCCGTAATGTTTTTAGAGCAAATTTCTGGGCTGATCATCCAGAAACTTATAAAGATGTTGTATTTCAGCCTGATGCATTACCTGATAGTGCGATGATTACCCCTTTAACTGATCAACAGAAACATATCTGCTCTATTTATTCTGCAGATGATCCATTGTTATTTGTAGGACATTATTGGTGTGAAGGGATGCCTGCACCTATTCAAAATAATTTAGCTTGTCTTGATTACAGTGCAGTAAAATATGGTAAGTTAGTGGCTTATCGTTTAGATGATGAAACGCAGATAGATCGTAATAAGTTTGTCTGGATAAATGTGGAAAGACCTCATTAGTCTTATATCAAAAGGCTGCCATTTTCGATATATTAATTCGATTTAGAAAGATCCATAAACTATTTTATATTGCTCATAGCAATATGGAATTTTTGCTAATGATGAAAAAAATAATTATTTTACTATTACTATTAAATACAAGTGGTTATTACAGCCATTTACAGGCAACAACTACTTTGTATCAAGCTAATCAAGTAGTAGCAGAAAATGAATCTTTTGTGCGTAAGCTAATTAACAAAACTGATCAAGGTTTTCTGGTACAGGATTTTTACCAAGAAGGCATGAAGTATACTGATCCTTATCTACTGTTAGATCGGCAGCAATTAACATTAAATAAATTTGAGCTAGATGATTATTTAGATTATCACATTGATGGTGCTCTGATTGTCTGGCGCAGTGACGGTCAAAAATTTCTAGAAGCTGATTTCTTAAAAGGTAAACCGCAAGGTACTTGGACTTATTGGAACTTTTTAGGTGGCAAAAGCCTACAGGGTAATTATCAGCAAGGTGATAAGGTGGGTGAATGGATATCATGGTATAACAACCAACAAATAAAACAACGAGGTAGTTATATACAGGGTAAACAGCAAGGTCATTGGCAAATGTGGCATACTAATGGTCAGCAACAATATGATGAGTTCTATAGCAATGGTCTATTAAATGGTGCTTGGCAAAGCTGGTTTTATGATGGTAAATCAGAAATTATAGGGCAATATAAACAAGGAAAAAGAGAAGGTCTTTGGCAAGGTTCTTATGAGTCTGGTGATAGATTTATTTATCACTATCAAAATGGTTTTGAGGATGGCTTATGGCAACGTTGGTATGCTAATGGACAAAAAACCTATGAAGGGCGTTATCAACAAGGTAAACGCAATGGTATTTGGCAATATTGGCATGATAATGGTCAATTATCAGCAAAAATAACCTATAAGCAGGGTAAGGTTATTGGGCAAGTAACGAGAATGCACCTTAATGGTCAAATTGCACAACAGGGAAGTTATATAGAGGGTAAGCGGCAAGGCTTATGGTTAGCTTGGTATGATAATGGTGAAAAAAGAGAACAAGGCAATTATCAGCAAGGTTTACAACAAGGACTTTGGACACTTTGGTATCCCAATGGTAATAAGTTTGTAGAAGCCAATTATCAAGAGGGTCGGAAACAAGGTAAATGGTTACAATGGTATGACGATGGCAAGCCATTATTAACAGGTGAATATAACCATAATTTAGCCAATGGTATATGGCAATATTGGGCAGAAGATGGCTCAAAGTATAAGCAACAGCAGTATATACAAGGTACGTTACAACATTAGTATGATGTTTTACAGTAATAGTTAATAGTGATACATTAAAAAACTTTATAGCATTAATGTTTTAACACTAACTAATTTTCTAAAGAGGAAGGATTATGGCTGTTGTATTACAAATCGATTTTACTATGTCAGCTGATATGTTAGGTGATCGTTTAGTTAATCCTGCCACAGAGTTAGCTAACAGTATTACTAAAGAACCTGGTTTTATTGCAAAAATATGGACAGAAAATAAAGCAACGAATGAAGCTGGTGGTATTTACCTTTTTAAAGACAGAGAATCAGCCCAAAACTATGTAGATATGCATCAAAAACGAGTAGAAAAAATGGGTGCAAGCAATATCAACTATAAAATCTTTGAGATTAATGAGGCTTTAACAAATATTACTAGAGGCCCTTTAAACTGGGGGTAACCCTATTTATAAAGGGTAACTATTAAATAGTTACCCTGATAAAATTATTATTTATCTAAAATTAACTCTTTTAGCATTCTTATTGCGGGTGGATAATCTAAGTTAGCGGCTCTTTCAAACCAATACTTTGCTTTAGCTAGGTCTATTTCAAATAATCCATCATAATACAGATAACCTAGTTCAAACATGGATTGAGCATCCTCCAGATCAGCAGCTATTAACAACCATTTAATTGCTTCTGGATAATTAGTTTCTTTATGATCACCATACATATTTATATCAGCAAGGACTCGTATGGCGATAATAGAACCAGCATTGGCTGCTTTTTCATACCATTCATAAGCTTTAACATGGTCAGCTCTTAAAGACCAATGATGAGGATCTTTTTCATATCCCTCACCGATTTCACCATTTTTATATATCTCCGCTATTTTAAACATAGCTTCTGCATTACCCTTTTTGGCAGCATGTAAATACCATTTAAAAGCGCTTGGATAATCTTCGTCAGTATGAAATTGAGTAGCTTTTGCTAGTAGTTTTTCAATTGTGTATTTAGCCATTTCTTATTTAAAAACTAAAAGTAATTTTCCTAAACAATATATTAATTAAAGATATGCCATTAGCCAAATAAATGGCACTTTTATTTGATCGAATAGTTATAACCAAAATAATACCATTGATAATAGATAAAAAACTTATATTTAATAGCTAAAGGCTATAAAATATAGAGTTATTTTATTGATTACTGTTTAGGAAATTAGCAAATGTTAGTATTGGGGTTAGAAACCTCTTGTGATGAAACAGGTGTGGCGCTATATGATAGTGACGAAGGGTTGCTAGCGGATGCTTTGTTTAGCCAGATTGATTTGCACCGTATTTATGGTGGGGTAGTACCTGAGTTAGCATCACGTGATCATATTAAACGACTAATTCCTTTACTAAATCAGGTGTTAGATGAAGCAGGTTGTGCAAAGTCAGCTATTAATGCCATAGCTTATACAGCAGGGCCTGGCTTAGTGGGCGCTTTGCTAGTAGGTGCTTCATTTGCTCAAGCATTATCCTTTGCATGGGGTATTCCCTCAGTAGGTGTTCA
>JBEBWU010000365.1:0-3348 GCA_040391985.1 Entomomonas sp.
ATGAGTTTTTCAACGATAACTAGCAGGGACTTAGTATTAAATCCCTGCTAGTTAATTATTTAAACAATTCATTAAGGAGTGTATTCATAGCATTAAAAGCACGCTTAGAAACTTTTGCATTATATTGTTTTACTTTAGGATCATTGGCCGTTACATCGGTAAAACCATGGACTGCACCACCATAATTGATAAATTGCCAATCTACAGAGGGTGCTGATTTCATTTCATTAAAGAAATCTGTTATTTGGTCATCAGGAATCATTGGGTCATTAGCGCCATTAAGCACTAGGATTGAGCCTTTAATATTTTGAGCATCCCTAATATTAGGTGTATCTAGATTGCCATGAAAGGAAATAGCCGCTTTTATATCTGTACCACTACGAGCTAGCTCTAAGGCACAACAACCACCAAAGCAAAAACCGAAAGCAGCAATTTTTTGTTTATCTATATTGATTTCTTTTAGGAGTATATCTAGTGCTTTGTTCATACGTTGCCGTAGCTCTTGACGATTTTCTTTAAGGGGTGTCATTGCTTCACCAGCTTGTTGGCCGTTTTGTGGGCGAACAGTTTTTCCATATAGATCAACAATAAATACGATATAACCTTTTTCAGCTTGTTGTTTTGCTAGATCAATCGCTTCTTTAGTAATACCAAGCCAGTTTGGAACCATAAGTAGTGCTGGAAGTTTATTGGAGACATTATTGGGAGAAACTAAGACACCTTCAAATGTTTGATTGTTATATTGATAAGAAATATTACTTTGGCTAATCATTATTTAATCCTTTTATTGTGTTAAATAATAGGGGCAAAAAATAAGGCTCTTGAAGAGCCTTATTTTAGGGTTATTAATTGGACAGTTCGATTAGCAATTTGTTTAATCGTTTTACATAGCTTGCAGGGTCTTTTAAATTATTACCAGCAGCTAATGCAGCTTGATCGAATAATACATGGGTTAGATCATTAAAACGATTTTCATCAGACTCTTGATCTAATTTCTGTACCAAAGGATGATCAGGATTGATTTCAAAAATAGGTTTTGATTCTGGTATAGCTTGACCTGTAGCTTGCAATATTTGACGCATTTGTAGACCTAAATCTTGGTCGCCAATAGCTAAAATGGCTGGAGACTCAGTAAGACGATGAGAAACTCTTACTTCGCTGACTTGGTCATCCAATGCTTTTTTAATACGTTCTACTAGTGCTTCTTTTTCTTTAGCTATTTTTTCTTGATGTTGCTTATCTTCTTCAGAATCTAGTTTACCTAGGTCTAAATCACCACGAGCAATATCTACAAATTGTTTATCTTCAAATTCTGGTAGATAGTTCATTAACCATTCGTCAATACGATCAGTTAATAAAAGTACTTCTATACCTTTTTTACGGAAGATTTCTAGGTGAGGGCTATTTTGGATTTGTGCATAGCTTTCACCCGTTAAATAATAGATTTTATCTTGATCAGATTTAGCACGAGATAGGTAGTCAGCAAGAGATACTTTTTGTTCTGTGCTATTTTCAAGGGTTGAAGTAAAGCGTAATAAACCAGCAATTTTTTCACGATTTGCATAATCTTCTGCTGGACCTTCTTTTAATACTTGACCAAAAGCTTTCCAGAACGTTGTGTATTTTTCTGGTTCATTTTTAGCTAATTTTTCTAACATGTCGAGCACACGTTTAGTGAGTGCTGATTTCATGTTATCGATAATAGGGTCTTTTTGTAGAATTTCTCTTGATACGTTTAAAGATAAATCATTTGAGTCGACAATACCTTTTACAAAACGAAGGTAAAGTGGTAAAAACTCATCTGCTTGATCCATAATGAATACACGGTTTACATAAAGTTTTAAACCATGTGTCATATCACGTTGATAAAGGTCGAAAGGAGCACGTGAAGGGATATAAAGTAGCGAGGTATATTCTAGTTTACCTTCAACCTTGTTGTGGCTCCATGCCAGTGGATTTTCAAAGTCATGGCTAATATGTTTATAGAACTCTTGGTAATCTTCTTCAGTAACTTCTGTACGTGGGCGAGTCCATAGTGCACTGGCACGGTTGACTACTTCCCATTCAACTTCGTCTTTTTTATCTTCTTCTTGATCAAGTTGTTGTTTAGGTAGTTCAATAGGTAGATCAATATGATCTGAATATTTCTTAATAATGTTGCGTAATCGCCAACCATCAGCAAACTCTAAATCATCACTTTTTAGATGTAATACAATGCGTGTACCACGTTCTTCTTTAGTGATATTTTCTATATCAAATTCACCTTCACCTTTTGATGACCAGTGCACACCTTCACTAGCATTTAAACCAGCACATCGACTGTAAACATCTACTTGGTCTGCTACGATAAAAGCACTATAGAAACCTACACCAAATTGACCAATAAGTTTTGAGTCTTTCTTTTGATCACCTGATAAGTTTTTGAGAAATTCTGCTGTGCCAGATTTTGCAATAGTACCTAGGTTAGTAATAACGTCTTCACGACTCATACCTATGCCATTATCATCTAGGGTGATTGTTTTGGCATCTTGATCAAAACTAATACGAATACGCAGTGAAGCATCTTTTTCTAATAGTTCAGGTTTGGCAATGGCTTCAAAACGTAATTTGTCACTAGCATCAGATGCGTTAGAAATAAGTTCACGTAAGAAAATCTCTTTATTTGAGTAAAGAGAATGAATCATTAAGTTTAAGAGTTGTTTTACTTCTGTTTGGAAACCTAACGTTTCTTTTTGTTTTTCTACACTCATCTAAAATATCCACTATTTTTAATTAAAAATATTGATAACAAAATTGGGATTAGTTAGTCATTTTTCAAGGGTAATTAGGCAATATAGCTATTGCTCTACAGTTTTACACATCGTTGAATGACTTTGCCGTACTGGTTGTACTGTCTTCAATCATTCGCCTCGTCTAAAATTGTATAGAAATAGCTATACAATAAAAGTATTACCTAATTAATCAGATTATTGAATATTAGTTGTATCAGTAGCACAGACACGTAGCCTGTGACCATCTGGGTCTAATGCCACAAAAGTATAGCCAAACTCAAGTTGGGTAGGTTCTAAAAGAATAGTGATCTGTAATGCTTGCCATTGTTGATAGATTATCTCAACTTGCTGTTTGTTAACATCACTAAGACAAATTTCAAACACACCAACCTGCCCATTTGGTTTTGGATCAATGCCTTCTTTTGTTTGTAGACCTAAGATCATATGTTCACTTAGTGTGAATACACTAAATTCTTCGTCTGATTATAGTGGTTGTTGTCACAGTATAGTATTATCAAACTGATTGCTGAGTGTTAAATATTATAAATAAATAAAAATAATATAAGGATTTAATCAA
>JBEBWU010000366.1:0-3344 GCA_040391985.1 Entomomonas sp.
TTAATTGTTATTTGTTATATTTTCTTTGCCTATACATTAATTTTATTTTTTAAGAATGGCGAATTTATAAAATCTTTATTGGCAATAATTTATTTTATAGGAGCAATAATTTTACTTAGCAAGGAAAGTTTTAAAAAAGAAGCAGTAATAGTATTTTTACTAACAGTACCTTGTGTTTATTTTATAAGTAGTTCAATTATTCCAGACTATAATATAAAAAATGATGCAGTTAAAGGTGGTGTTTTTCAAAGATTACTTATAGCAGAAGCAATGATGACAATACTTGTTGCTGTCTGCACAGTATTTTTATTTAATATTAAAACTAAAATTAGATTTTTTGTTTATAGTATTGTTTATACAGTAATAGTTTATATTGTTTGTGTTTTACTTTTAATCATTGCATATAACTATTCTAAATAATAAAAAATGTTGTAATAATATTTAGCTGATTTAACTAGTCATTCTTACTTTGAAAGGGTATTTTAAATACATAGTTAAAAGTTTCCTTTAATAAACTAAGGTTAAGTAATGAAAAAATTATTCTTATTAAGTAGCTTAGTGGTTTTATTAGCTAATTTTGCTAATTATACATTGGCAGAGGAAATAGATAAGGAACGCTGTACATTTAAAGATATTCCTCTTTATGGCAATGTTAAAATAGTGGATAGTGATGCTGATATAACCGTACAGAGAGTTGAGTCAGCAGCAGATTTGGACGTGAAATTAAATGCTTCTCCTGCCAATTGTGGAGAGTGGAATTTTGTAGACCAAGAAGCGGATTTCACCATTGAGTATGTACCCGAGGGAGCAGACTTCAAAATTAGAGAAGTTGATATTGAACCTGGAATTAGTAAGCAAAATAATATTGAATGATTAACTAAAGCCTATTTATATTAAATAGGCTTTTTTATTATTAAAATAAAACAATAAGTTAGATTCGTTTTAGTTTTTATATGCGTTTAATCAATAGTATAGTTGATCATAATAACCTACAATAATAGTCAACTATTATTTAAATAGTTATTCTGTTAGCTTATGCATTAATACGTAGAGGAAGTGATGGAAGAATTAGTTTGTTATAAAAAAATGCCTATTTGGACAAGTACCACCTTACCACAAGGTTTTAAAGAAAAGCACAATACGCAACAAGGAACATGGGCAAAATTAGTTATTTTGCAGGGTTCATTAGAGTTTGTCATGTTAACAGAGCAAGGCGATATGATTGAGCAATTTAGTTTTTCTGTTGCTAATCAGCCTCCTTTTATAGAACCTCAGCAATGGCATAAGATAGTTAGTTGTTCAGATGATTTAGAATGCCAATTAGGATTTTATTGTAAAGCAGAAGATTATACTCATAAAAAATATGACTTAACTAAGACCCATTCAGAGGTTTTAGAAGCAGTAAAAATAGTTAAACCTTGTAAAGCATTAGATTTAGGTTGTGGTGGTGGTAGAAATTCTTTATTTCTCCATTTGTTAGGATTTGATGTTACCTCCGTAGATCAAAATATTGAGCGTTTACAAGAAGTGGTAACTAAAGAAAATATACAAGGTATCAAGGTAGCTCCTTATAATATTAATGAGGCTACTATTACTGATAACTATGGTTTTATTTTTTCTACTGTGGTTCTTATGTTTTTAGAAAGGGATCGAATTCCTGCTATTATTCAAAATATGCAACAACATACAGAGCTAGGTGGTTATAATTTAATTGTTTCAGCGATGTCTACAGAAGATTTTCCTTGCCCAGTCTCTTTTTCTTTTACATTTAAAGAAAATGAATTAAAAGAGTATTATCAAGGTTGGGAAATTATTAAATATAATGAGAATGTAGGTGAGCTACATAGAAAAGATGAAAATGGTCAACGAATAAAGTTACGTTTTGCTACGTTATTGGCCAAGAAAATAAATTAAAGCATAAGTATTAGAGTAAGATGATAAGAGCTATTGTATTTATTAACACGTTATTATTAGCAACTGTTTGCCATGCAGAAGGTTTTATAACAAGATTATTAAATAAGCCTGTGCAAGGTGGTGTTGCTGTTGTAGCCTTGGATAAAGAGACAACTAAGCCCAGTGTTTATTATAAAGATAAGCCAGTATTGGTGATTCATGAAGATAGTAAACAATGGATAGCTGTAGTAGGCATTCCTTTAACTACCAAAGCAGGTACTGAAAGTATTAAGGTTAAGGGACAACAAGGTAGTTATACAGTTAATTTTACAGTAGCTCATAAAGATTATCGCGAACAACATATTAAGTTAAAAAATAAGCAACAAGTTAACCCTGACGAGCAGAATCAACAGCGCATAGCTAAAGAATTAAAATTACAATTGGCAGCCTATCAGCAGTTTTCTAATCGTATTCCTAGCAATGTAATGTTTGATCTACCCGTTCAAGGTAGATTATCTAGCCCCTTTGGTTTAAGGCGTTTCTTTAATGGTGAGGAACGTAACCCCCATTCTGGTTTAGATTTAGCTGTACCACAAGGAACACCTATTAAAGCACCTGCTGATGGGGAAATTATTTTAATAGGTGATTATTTCTTTAATGGTAAAACACTCTTTATCGATCATGGGCAAGGTTTAATTAGCATGTTTTGCCATTTATCAGCCATAGATGTAAAGCTTGGACAACAGGTTAAAAGAGGCGAGGTAGTCGCTAAAGTAGGTGCTACAGGAAGGGCAACAGGACCACATTTACATTGGAATGTGAGCCTAAATGATGCCCGTGTTGATCCTGCTATTTTTATTGGTAAGTTTCAAAAATAAGCCTAAAGATACAGTAATCACTGCTGTATCTTTATTATTAATAGTAAGCGTTTTCTTTATTGCTGTGGTCAGTGACGTCTCTAACAGCGGTAAGTTCAGGAATACGTTCAAGTAAGGTTTTCTCAACACCTTCTTTAAGAGTGGTATCAACCATACCACAACCTTGGCAGCCACCACCAAATTGTAAAATAGCAACATTGCCATCGACAATATCAATTAAGCTGATATGTCCACCATGGCTAGCGAGTCCAGGGTTAATTTCAGTTTGTAAGTAGTATTCAACACGTTGGTTAAGAGGACTGCTGTCATCAATCATAGGTACTTTAGAGTTCGGTGCTTTGATTGTTAACTGACCACCCATGCGGTCTTCAGCAAAATCTACTACAGCATCTTCTAAAAAAGGTTCGCTTACTGCATCTATCCATGCAGTAAATTTAGCTAAACCAAGTACCCTATCAGAAGGATCTTCTTCACCAGGGCGACAATAAGAAATACATGTTTCTGCTTGTGGAGTACCTGGTTGGGTAATAAACACCCGAATACCCACATCTTTATGGTCTTGTTTAGCAAGTA
>JBEBWU010000367.1:0-3338 GCA_040391985.1 Entomomonas sp.
TTTAACTTCTTTCCCTGTATTATTTTGAAACTGAGAAATACGGATATAACCATAATCTTTCTCTAACAATTGTGTCTTAACACTTTTAAACTGCACTTTGGCACGGGTTATAGTTACCGTAAAAGGTTTGCCTTGCCCTCTTACAAGGGTTAAATTTATTTTTTCACCTATTTTACCCTGCATTTTTGCTGATGCATCATTTAATGGCATATCTTTAGTAGGTGTATCATTAATCTTTACAATAATATCACCAGCCTTTATACCTGCCTTATCTGCTGGTGAATCATCAATAGGCGTAACAATTTTGATAAAACCTTCACTTTGTTCTATCTCAATACCTAAACCACCAAATTGACCTGAAGTTACTTCCTCTAAATTACTATACATTTTGGCATCTAAGTAAGCAGAATGAGGATCCAAATTACTTACCATGCCTTTAATGGCGTTATCCATTAATGTTTTATCATCAATTGGTTCAACATACGCTGATTTGATCCGCTCAAATACCTCAACAAATGTCCGTAGCTCATCTAAAGGTAAAGTGCCTTGATTAGTAGCCGATTTTTCAGGAGTTGTTTGCCCATATGCAACCTGTCCTAACAAAGAACATACAAGTGATAAAATCACTAATGGCATAAAACGTTGTTTTGCTGGCATAAGCCACTCCTAAGTACTATAAAATTAATTCTATTACCGACACCACAAAACAGGGTTTACTGCTTGACCTTGCTGTCTAATGGAAAAATACAATGCAACACTATCTATACCACCACAATTACCAGCTGTTGCTATAGCATCCCCTGTTTTAACTACATCCCCTACTTTTTTTTAATAATGTTTGGTTATGTCCATAAAGGCTATAATAGCCTTGCCCATGATCTATAATAGTTAACCAACCTGTTCCTCTTAACCAATCAGAATAAACCACACGGCCTTCATGTACAGCTTTTACGCTTGCTCCACGAGAAGCAGAAATTAATACACCATCCCATTTAGTACGACTATCATCACCACGGGTTGAACCATAATTAGCAATAATTTTGCCACTGACTGGCCATGACAATTTACCTTTAGCCTGTGCAAAATTACCAACAAACCCTGTATTAACATTAGATACAACAGTTTGTCCTTGGGTTGTATTGGTAGTAGTCGTTGCGGGTTGCTGTGCTTCACGTTCTCTTGCCTGACGCGCTAATGTTGCATCAATAGTACGAAGTACTTTATTTAATTCTATTTGATCCCTTTCGCGTTGCACTATACGATCATTATTCTCTTTAATTTGTTTATTGAGGCTCGCTAATACAGCTTGGCGTTTTTTTCTTACTTCTGCTAGTTGGTTACGTTGTTCCTGTAAAGCAATATTTTGGGTATTTAATTGCTGCTGATAATGCTCCATTTCTTCAGTAATATCTTTTAATTGCTTAACTGTTTCTTGAAACTCTGTTAATTGCACTAGTCTAGCTTGGCTTAAATAATCATAATAAACCAACGTTCTTGATACTTTATCTGGTTCTTGTTGATTTAATAATAATTTTAAGTATTCCTGACGACCACTTTCATAAGTGGCTTTTGCCTGACTGGCAAAAATACGTTCTTGCTCTTGACGTTTTTGCTCTGCTTTTTGCTGTTCTTCGGCTAACCAAGTTAATTTAGATTCTGTTTCTGTTTGTTCTTTCTTCAGTTCTGCAATTTTTTTCTGTAAATTAGCTATTTCTGTTTCTGTGGTGCGTAGCTGTTTAAGGGATGTACTTTGTTGTACTCTTAATTTGCCTAATGCTTTTTCTAGCTCAGTTACTTCCTGCTTAGCCATTTCAATTTGGTGCAAAGTATCTCTACGCTCATCAGCCACAATAGGCTGAGCAACAAATAAAGAGATTAAAAGAGCCCAATAAAAACGCTGCATATTAATTTTAAATACACCCTTAAAAAAGGTTATTTTAACAGTTAGTTAACAGTGACTAAAGCCATAAACAGTCGATTCAGTCACCATTCTATGTTTCAAATTAAAACTTAATCGAAAACGACTAAACTCTGTCCTGTCATTTCCTCAGGAATAGTTAACCCCATTAAGGTCAACATTGTAGGCGCCACATCTGCCAATACTCCACCTTGTCTAATATGCAATTTACGTTTACCCACATAAATAAAAGGCACATGTTCACAAGTATGAGCTGTATGCGCTTGTCCTGTATCATCATCCTGCATTTTTTCTACATTACCGTGGTCAGCAGTAATCAAAGCTTCACCACCTACTTCATTAAGTGCATTAACTATGCATCCTAAGCAATGATCTAATGTCTCTACTGCTTTTACCGCAGCATCAAATACACCAGTATGACCTACCATATCACCATTAGCATAATTAACAACAATAACGTCATAGCGTTTTTGTTCTATCGCCTCAACAATATTATCTGTTACTTCGTGCGCACTCATTTCTGGTTGTAAATCATAAGTAGATACTTTAGGCGAAGGAATTAAAATTCGTTCTTCACCTTCATAAGGTTCTTCTCGTCCACCTGAGAAAAAGAAGGTCACATGGGCATACTTTTCAGTTTCAGCAATACGTAATTGTGTTTTACCTTGTTTAGCTAAATACTCACCTAATACATTATCTAAACTACTGGGTGGGAAAGCACAGTCTGTTTCAATAGTGGCCGCATATTGAGTTAACATCACAAAACCAGCTCATGAGGGTACACGCTCCCGCTTAAAACCTGCAAAGTCCTTTTCAACAAACGCACGGGTTAATTCACGAGCGCGATCTGCACGAAAATTCATAAAAATCACAGCATCACCATCATGTATAGGCGCAACATCACCTATACGAGTTGCTTTTACAAACTCATCACTTTCACCACGCTCATAAGCTGCTTGTAAAGCTGAAATAGCATCTTTAGCTATAAAATCAGCTTTATGATCAACCACTAGCTCATAAGCTGCTTGTACACGTTCCCAACGATTATCTCTATCCATCGCATAATAGCGACCAATCATTGTAGCAAGACGACCTTTACCTAATTTAGCAAAATGCTCATTAAGCTTATTAAGCGAATCCTCAGCACTTCTTGGTGGCGTATCACGACCATCTAAGAAAGCATGCACATAGATTTGGTTAGCACCTTGTTTAGCAGCCATTTCTACCATAGCCAATATATGATCTTCATGGCTATGTACACCACCAGGAGAAAGTAGCCCCATAATATGTACAGCTTTATGCTGTTTAATCGCTGTATCTAATACATTACAAAGTACAGTATTTTTGAAAAAATCACCTTCACTAATGGCTTTACTAACACGAGTTAAATCTTGATAAACAACTCGACCAGCACCAAGGT
>JBEBWU010000368.1:0-3325 GCA_040391985.1 Entomomonas sp.
TTAACTAAATGATTTTATAGTGCTAATGTTCAATTCAACTTTTCAAAAGTGCCTATTAAGGTGCCTAAAAATATTTTGATTGATTTTTAGGCATTGGAGTTAAAGGAGCACTTGTTTACTGTAGTTTGGTATTCTATCAGTTAATGTGGAAATTACTACCAGATTGCTCCGCCTCGAATTTTGCTTTTCAGTTATAAAGAAGCTTATCAGTGATATCTAGAGCAGTAGCAGTTTTAGGTGCACTATTATCCTGCTCAATAACCAATGAGATAATTTCTTGTCTATATTCGGTAATATATTCACTTTTCATCATTAGCGGGGCCTTTTTCAATAATGGGTCGTCTCAATCGAGTGTTGAACAGGTGGCTAATGGACTTGATGTTGAGGACCTAGCAAGGTTGATGTTCAAGTTGAATGTAATGAGTTGAGGGACGGGTACTAGTATTAACATTGATAAATGTGAAAAGCATATTTTCAGGAACTCACAGACTAGTGTCTTAAAAAATTCGCTGATAACTTAGTATAGTATTATATACTAAGTTATATTATATTTACTGTTTTTATTATTATCTTTTTTACAGTTAATTATACTAATTAAGTGATTACATTTTTTGCAGATAAGGCTGGAGGAATACGTATGAGACCAAGATTACTTATAGCATTTGCAATATTTCTTGGTTCTTATTTACCGCTGAGTACGATTTTGCTTGTTCAAGATTTTGATAAGAAAAAGGCAATGGGTCAGGTATGTCTAAATGTATTTTTAAACGAAAATTGTCATTTTCCACTGCAAAAACCTTGGCTTTCAATTGGCTTCCTCGTTATTTGCTTGATATGTTTTTTATTCTCTTGGATAGCCTTGAAATTAGCGAAAGGAGGGGGGGCGGATATACATATAAAAACAGTAAAACACACTCCTTCTGATCTTATGAATTATGTTCTTCCTTATATAGTATCTTTTATGAGCATAGATTATATGCAGGATGCTAAATTTATAGGATTCCTGATATTTTTATTATGGCTATTTTGGTTATCATATAAATCCGGTCAAATTATTCTTAATCCAATGCTTGTGGTTCTTAATTGGCGAATGTATGAAATCACTTATTATTATCCTGGAAATGAAAATGATGAATTCACAGGTGTGGTTTTATCTAACAAAACTCTTGAGCCTAACACTACGCCAAGGACTCAAAATATTCAGTCTGTGATTGTAATAAACAAAGAGGAACAACAATGATTGAGGTATTAGAAAATTTTAACATTGACGAGGCGTCCATAACATTATGGGTCTTTAGGAAGAAGATAAAACAAACCCTACCTGTATATTCTGCTCGTTGGGTTAGCGTTTCTGAAGACTTAGAAAATGAGTTGAAGGCCTTTATTAATACTGAAAAATTGCGATATACAGAAGTTATTGATTATGGTTTGTTAGCTCAAAACAATGAGGCTAGCTTACTTAAGATAGGAAGCGATGAAACTGAGATAGATAAAGTAATATCATGCTCAGCTAGTCAGACTCAAGAACGAAAAGCTCAAGATGTTAAGCATCTAAATAACTGTGATTTTTATGCCGTAAAATTAGTGCATGGCAACGACATGTTATACTGCATTAAAAAAACAGATGCTTCTTGGAAAACTAAAAAAAAGAAAGGGTTGAAGTCGTTAATATTTAAAGAACATACTCTTGCGATTGATGAAACACCTAGATTTGATATAGCAAAATGTTTTGATTTTTTTGTTTTGGGAAGTGATATCTTTATCAAGGAAAAGGGTGTATTTGAGTCCCTTTTAAGCTATAAACAAGCACATATAACTAACTTTAATACGCTTACCTCTGAACCTGAATTTTCCCAATTATTTACAGATTTAGCCCCACTTAATGAATATGTGGGTAATAATGCAATGCAGTTACGAAGGGCATCAGCCATTCAACAAAAAGGATATTACAAAAACAGCGCATTTATGGCCAGTTTAGCTGAAAAAGCTCAGCGTTTCAGATTAAATCTGCAGTTTGATCCACATGGTAAAATAATAGTTACTGAAGCATGTTGCCCTGATATTTTTCAGGCATTGTTAGATCATAGACTACAGTCTCATTACGAAGCCCATTTATATGATGTTCCTAATGCGCAACTCGTATGATGATTAATAAACATGTGTGGTTTGTTTTATTCTAAACCACACATGTTTTGTGATTTTAATGTTAATCACAAGCTTGATTTTTTCCATTAATTTCAGTGTATCTGGCATTTTTAAAATGCTATATATAATTGCTGGTTTTTACTGCTCCTTAATATTTGTATAAAATTGTATGATATTAAACTTGGATTGACCTTTTTTAGAGAGTTGAGTGTCTTTTTATTATTGCAGAGTAGACATAATTGAGTTTAACATAGCCTAAGCTTTTTATTTTAAGTTCTGATAATTGCCTAATATCTATTATAAAATCTAAATGTTTAGAATGTGCTGTTACTATAAGCGTTCACACCCAGCAAAATGTTCATACATCTTTTCTGTCATTACCCACAGTGCCTTATTCAATTTGATATCCCCATCAATACCATTCACAGAACGAGTGCGATCTCGCTTGCCTTTAGCACTCCTACCTGATAATCCTCCTTTGATTAAATTCTCCTGTAAACGTTGGTATACCGTCCATAGGTCATCTTTCTTATCTTCCCAGCGACGAGGCTGTAATACTTGCTCCTCGGTAATCGGTTGATGTTCCTCACCAAAGCGATAAGTTAAAGCCGCATGCGCTAAGGCTTGCTGTGCTGGTGGCGGTAACAATAACGATTGCATCTGTTCGCGCTTTTCAGCTACCGTATCAAAGGTTTTCAATACCTCATAAGCCCCTTCAATTACCTTGCCCACGACATCACCTTTATGTGGTACGCGCACTTCACCAAACGTATCTCCGCAAACTAAACCGTTGGAGCATACGGCTCTAAATAGACCCGGCAGCATTTGATAACTACTCGAACCATCATGGCTATTAAGCAAAATAATTTCAGGCACTTGTACACCCGTTATTTGGTCATGACGACGTAGACGTAGCATATGCTTTGTATGCTCTCGACGGCTGATATCACGAACACGAGTCTGGCAGGCAAAGAACGGATAAAAGCCTTCTTTTTGAAGGCTATCCAATAAGGTAATGGTTGGAATATAAGTGTAACGTTCACTGCGTGAATCGTGTTTTTCTTCAGAAAATACACTCGGTACAGTACGAAATAATTCTTCGATGGTAAGTGGACGGTCACGACGGATACTGTTAGCAGAGCCAAAACGCGAAGCTAATAAACTCATGATAGACTCCTGA
>JBEBWU010000369.1:0-3299 GCA_040391985.1 Entomomonas sp.
CCTCTGATCGTTCTTGTGCTTCTTGATAAACACGTTTCCAAATACTAGGAATATGACCTAACCAATTAGTAAATCCCCAATGTTCACGGTATAAGTTCGGCGCAACACCTGCGGCCATCATAGCGCCTTCAATGACTAAAGTGCCTACTCCACACATAGGGTCAACTAAAGCACCTCCTTCCGCTGCAATTTTAGGCCAGCCTGCACGGATTAAAATAGCGGCTGCTAAGTTTTCTTTTAAAGGTGCTGCACCTTGTTGTAGACGATAGCCACGTTGGTGCAGGCTTTGTCCAGAAAGATCGATAGAAACAGTGGCTTCACCACGTTCTAAACGTACATGAATACGAAGGTCTGGATGTAACTTATCAATCGATGGACGCTCACCATGTTTATTTCTAAGCCTATCCACAATCGCATCTTTGGCTTTAAGGGCACCAAAGTGGGTATTATCAATACCACTACCTTTGCCAGTAAACTCGATGGCTAAACTACCTGTTGGCTCTAAGTGATCTCGCCAATCAATATGATAAATACCATCATAAAGGTCTTGTGCATTTTTTACAGGAAAACGTTTTAATACTAGAAGAACTCTATTAGCTAAGCGAGACCAGATACATAACCGATAGGCTGTTTCCATATCTGCCAAACCTTGAACATTGGCTATCCTTTCTTTTGCTTCTAATAGACCTAATTCACTGGCTTCATCTTTAAGCAGATTTTCAAGGCTTTTAGGGCAGGTAAGGATAATTTCAAACTGATCAGACATGGTAAGTGAAACCTAATAGATATTTTATAAAGTGCATAGTATAACTGTTTCTGACTAAGCAGTGATGAATATGATATATTGAACAGCTAAATCTCAGTAATAAAAGAATTATAGAGTAAAAGGGTAATGGATGATGAGTAAACTTTCACAAACTCAAAAAATTGCTAATTGGTTAGCTGAGCATCCTAATCAAAAGTTTACTGCTAGGGAAATCGCTAAAGCGATTATTGAACGATATCCAGAGGACTATCAAGATAAGCGAAATAACGATCGTTTTGAAACAGAACAAGATTTTATTCAGCAGATTGTTGCAGAAATAGGCGCTCAAAAAGATCAAATTATAAAGAAAAATAAGAAAATTCGCTGGCAAGATAAACCTAAACCACGTGTTTATTGGTTTGATGAAAGTGAAACAACAGGATTAGTAAGTTCTATTATTGCCGATGATATTGCAGCTATTGAACAAGATACAGTTAGACAAACTAAAGAAAAACAATCGTTATTATCTGAGTACGACCTTTATCCTTTATTAATGCAATATTTAAGCAGTGAACAGAAACTTTACTGTATGCGTATTAATGAGAAACGTTCTAGTAATCGTTATGGTATTAATGCTAATAAATGGCTGCATCCTGATATTGTGGCTATGCAGCCTGTAGCAGAGTCATGGGATCAATTAGTTCGTACCTGTGTTTTAAAAGGTGACGGACAAAGTACCAGATTGTGGTCATTTGAGGTTAAAAAGGGTTTAACTAGGGCGAATGTAAGAGAGTACTATTTCCAAGCGGTTAGTAATTCTACTTGGGCTAATGAAGGTTATTTAGTTTGTACAGCAATTGCTGGTGATGGTACAGAAGATGAGTTAAGAATGTTATCTGCATTACATGGTATTGGCGTTATTGTATTAAATATAGCGGATTTATCTGAGTCAGAAATTTTAATTCCAGCCCGTTCTAAACAAGATATTGATTGGCAAACAGTTAATCGTTTAGTGGTCGAAAATGCTGATATGAAAGATTTTGTAGATCTAGTTTCTAACTATTATGAAACAGGTAGACTAAGACCTAGAGATTGGAATAAATAAACTTAATTATTAACAAGGTAGTTGTCTATATCGTGGTAGCCTAGTTCATTTAAAATAATATTGCCATTAAATTCGTAAGATTTTTTAGTACAAGGCGTTATTTTATTATTAATATGTTTTATTAATTCAGCGATATATTTGGGTTGATTTAGATTAATAATATATAGCTGTTCCATTTTCCGCATTGGCAATCCTTCATTTAAAGGACTGCCAGCTGTAAAAGTATCGATTGTTTTGAATCGTACAAAAATTTGAATATGATTATTTTCTGTTATAACCGTTACTGTAGAGTGGAAAGCTTGTTCTTGCCAAATACTACGAAATTTCCAAAAATAGCTTTTATTTTCAATAACTATTTTTCTTAAATTAGATTTCATTGAGCCCTTTTTTAAATTACTTTGCCAATTTTGGTAAAAAGCTGGTATCAATATAATTTATTTTAAAGTTTCCAGGTAAAACACGAACTTCAAAATGTTCTCTATCAATATAGGGGGTAGGGTCATACCAATAATTTTCACTATAAAATAAGTGAATTTGGTTAGTATTGGGATCAAGCCATTGGCAAACTATCCGATAAGGGTTTTTACCATTCACAGTAAGTGTAGTATTTCTTTCAACGCTTTGGTATTTAGCCTGAAGAAGTATGCCATGTTGTTGTAGTTCAGCTATCTGTTTAGCTCGTCTTATTCTAAGAAACTCTGCTATGGCTCCTATAGCAAAGAAAATAGAACCAAGACCAATGGTAATAGGCTCTAATATAGCAATACCTAAAATGAGTACTAAAATACCAATTACTGCAAAAATACGAGTAATTATATTAATGTTATTAATGGGTATACTTCGGCTGTATTGCATAATACTCTCTATTTTTAATTAGAATAAAAATTGAGTATTAATTATATATTTTTTTAAAAACTTTATATTAACTATAAATTAATTAAGGTTAAAACTTAACTATATTAAGAAAAAGAGGAAAGATATAAATAATCTTTCCTCTAATAGAAGTTAGTTGAATGCTTTACGTTTTTTCTCAATCCGTCTATTAATAAACCAAGCTGCTAAAGTAAAGGTTGATATTACAAATAGAATAATTGAAGCAATTGCATTAATTTGTGGATCAACACCTAATCTTACTTTTGAGAAGATATATACCGGTAAGGTAGTAGATCCAGGGCCTGATAAGAAGTTAGCTAATACCACATCATCTAATGACATCGCAAAAGATAACATAGCACCTGCCAATAGTGATGGTATGATCATTGGAATAGTAATAAAAATAAATGTTTTCCAAGGTGGTGCACCTAAATCCATTGAGGCTTCTTCTAGGGAGCGATCAAGTTCCCTTAGGCGTGAAGATACTAGAATGGCTACATAAGCAGTACAAAAGGTTGTATGGGCAATCCAGATATTAATTAATCCTTTACTCGGCCAACCAAAAAACTCATTTAT
>JBEBWU010000370.1:0-3298 GCA_040391985.1 Entomomonas sp.
TGTTATTGTTTGTTGAATTAGTATTAGCATTATGAGAAGAGTCAACAATTTTAATATAATCTTTGACCTGCTCTTCATAAGCTAAATCTGTGACAGCTACTTTTGGTTTAACTTCTTGAGCAAAAGCACCAAGAGATAATGTAGCTACTAATAATCCTGTTAATATACGCATAATCATCTACTCATCGATTTTGTGTTTTGCGGATTTCTTTCTCATCCATCCACTCAGACAAACCACTTTCCACATCAAATAGTTCTAAAGTAAATTTATAATAAACGTCTTTTATATTTTTAGTTTTCTTATTAATAGAAGTTAAAGTACCTTCCAAACGATATTTTGCAGCAATCATATTGCCTGTTTTAGCCACTGTAGACTCTTTATATAAGCCACTGTCATTTTGCAGTTTAAGCTGATCTACTTGGCTTTGCATTCTAGTATTATCACTAGCAAAACGTGCTACGCCTGCTTTCATTAACTGATTTTTAATAGAATCAGTCACACTACGTGTATCAATATATTCTGCTGTTTTATTTTGTACATCATAGACTTGAATAACTGGACGGCCACGTAATACACCAGACTGTGCTAAAGAACGTGACATATCCTCTGCAATCATTTGTAAATCGGTAGAACCAAAATCAATAGTTGCTACTTCTACTGCATTTGGATCACCGTAACTAACATCTTTTTCACTTCTAACCATAGGAGAATTATCAGCACAACCTGCAAGAACTATAGCGGCAGCTGCTAATAAAGTAATACCACGCATTTTTAACATACTAACATCCTCTTAAATAAGCTTGTAATCATTAAGGTTCTTGAATTTCAATACGGAAGTCCACTGCCTGTGTAACAGGTGCAATACTGTTTATATAAGTACTTTGTTTACCGTAAATTAACTTACTTTTCCATGTTTCCTCTTTACCTACAGGAAAACCTTGGTCATCTAGCCATTGGAAACGGTAATTAATGTTTTGATTATAACGAGACGTATTTTCTACAGCCACCTTAATCACTAAAAATCCATTCTGTCTAGACTTTTGCGCTTCAAGTACCTCAATATGCTTTACCTTGCCCATTTCAACCACATTTGGGTGTTTACTTGAACATCCCGCTAATACAAGTATTCCCATCACTAATGCACAGATTAATTTTAAATGTAGACGCATATCTATCTTCCCTCAAATTAAATTACTACTTACTCTCAGTATAGCTCAAGATGATTAAGGTACATAAATTTTATTTCCTATTTGTACCAACTGAACCACCTGATAATTATTACTAATCATTACATCAAGCTGTGTACCATTCGGTAAGTTTATGGTTTGCTTTCCTTTTGGTAGATTTAAGCGCACTATTTGCATGCTTTCTGGTAAAGTACGCCATGTTCTTAAATCTGCTTGTTCTAGCAAAGCACCCGCCAATCCAAGTGCTAACCCAGCCCAAGGACTTACCTCTTTATTTAACTGTTGTTGAGCAACTGCACGAGTTGCAGCTCGAGTAATGGTTCTTACAAGAATCATTGGCAAATCATCTCGTAAGGCGCGACGAGACATTGCATCCACACTCGTTACTTCTGTTAATGGATAATTACGACCATTCACAGCAATCGCGTTAAATTTCGAGCCATATCCTACATCAGTTATCACCGGTAATGAAACAGATATTTGAATAATACCATTATTAGTTGGAATAGGAATGGATATACTAAATGACTCACGCTTAGGTGCCAAACCAGACTGCATGATAATTAATACATCACTTTGATTTGCAGGTCTATTGATATTACTAGTAAGATTTTTTAAAGCATCTTTTAAAACAGCAGCATCAGGCCTTAACTCAATCGCATTACGATAACCAGGCGCGGCTAAGTCTCTCTCCCCTAACGCTTCGTAAATATAACCTGCTAAATAATGACTAAAAGCACTCTGATAACTATTTTTTAAATTTACTACATTTGGCGTATTTAAAGTGGCAACAGGATAACCATTTAAATCTTGAAACTGAGTATTAATTCCCTTTTCTTGGGCAATTTGCTCTTGTTTTTCATAGAGAAGATCGTGCAGATTGGCAATAACTGCTTCTCGCTCATGTGTTTGCCTAATAGCCACACGTGCAGATGACCAATCCCCCATAGCTAAATAATTAAGGGCCATTTGCGTGGTTAACATCACTTTTTCATAATCATAGCCTTCATAACGTCTAATTTTGTCATTTAACAAAAAGGCCATAAAATTATTAACATATCTTGCCGGATCAGCTTTTACAGCATCTTCCCATGCTTGCACTTGTTGATTAGCAGACATCCATGCTGCTTGGCTGGCTTGTAAATCACCTTTCAGCCTGAGTAATTCACCCTTTTCAAAATAATAGAGTAAATCTTTCTGATCTTTCTTATTATTACTCTCTAAAACAGTTAATGCAGCATCAACATCACCCACATTAATTTGTTGGCTGACAATAGTTAACTCTTTATCATAATTGCGGATAGTAGAACAACCTACCAAAAAGAACATCAACAACAGGGCATAGCCGATACGTAACATCATTATACTCCTCTTAACCCGTGCCCATTCCTATATCAATTTGATGCTCAGTATTACTAGATAGTTATTCAATACATTACTTTTGGATAACTCGCTTACCTAATACAAAGGTTTTATTCCAATAACTTTCATTTAAATTATTAAGACGTACTACACCACCAGAACTAGGGGCATGCACAAAACGACCATCCCCCACATAAATTCCTGCGTGACTTACACTATATCCACCATTGGTAGCAAAAAATACTAAGTCACCTGTTTTTAATGAATTACGTTTTACTGTTTGTGTAGCCATGCTACTCATAGCTTTAGTTGTGCGTGGTAATCTAATACCTGAATTATTGTAAACATATACGATCAGACCACTACAATCAAAACCTGATTCTGGTGTATTCCCTCCCCAAATATAAGGTGTTCCAATTAGGCTCATTGCACTAATAGAAACCTCATCAGCACTAGCAGGAAATTTAGCAGTAACCACAGGCGCAGTACGTGTAGTCTGTTCATTAGTAGAACAAGCGGAAATTCCGAGTAAAATCCCTAGAATAAGAAGCTTCCTCAACATACAACCTCCACCTAGATAACTCATGTTTTAATTACACTTGCAACACAAACTAATACTACTTAATTCTAAATCATTAAAAAATTGTTGTTATTATAAACATGTGTTTCATCATTTTCACAGCAAAAATCAATATTAGTTTAGGATTCGTTTAGCTTCTAAAAAACTAATATTCCAATAACGATCATT
>JBEBWU010000371.1:0-3260 GCA_040391985.1 Entomomonas sp.
GCTGAGCAAGTGGAAAACTCTGGCTTTACTTTTGTAGGGCCAACAGCTGATGTTATCCGCTTAATGGGTGATAAAGTATCTGCTAAAGATGCTATGAAAAAGGCAGGTGTTCCTACTGTGCCGGGTTCTGATGGCCCATTGCCAGAAGATGAAGAGCAAGCAATAAAGATTGCCCGTGAAGTAGGTTATCCAGTTATTATTAAAGCAGCAGGTGGTGGTGGTGGTCGTGGTATGCGTGTTGTACACCATGAAGATGAGCTTATTAAAGCAGCTCGTTTAACCCGTACAGAAGCTGAGGCTGCTTTTGGTAACCCTATGGTTTATCTTGAGAAGTTTCTTGTTAATCCACGTCATGTTGAGGTACAAGTACTTTCAGATGGTCAAGGTAATGCTATTCATTTAGGTGATCGTGATTGTTCATTACAACGTCGTCACCAAAAAGTAATTGAAGAAGCACCAGCGCCTTTTATTGATGAAAAAGCACGTAAAGAAGTACAAGACCGTTGTGTGAAAGCCTGTGTTGATATTGGTTATCGTGGTGCAGGTACCTTTGAGTTCTTGTATGAAGATGGTCATTTCTATTTTATTGAAATGAACACCCGTGTTCAAGTTGAGCATCCTGTTACTGAAATGGTTACAGGTATTGATATCGTAAAAGAAATGCTACGTATTGCTGGTGGTGAAAAATTATCTATTAAGCAAAAAGATGTGGTTATTCGTGGCCATGCTATTGAATGCCGTATTAACGCGGAAGATCCAGATAATTTTATGCCTTGTCCTGGTTTGGTTAATTATTTCCATGCGCCAGGTGGTAATGGTGTACGTGTAGATTCTCATCTTTATGATGGCTATCGTGTACCGCCTAACTACGACTCATTAATTGGTAAGTTAATTACTTATGGTGGAGATCGTGATGAGGCTTTAGCGCGTATGCGTAATGCGTTAGATGAGCTAGTAGTTGATGGTATTAAAACTAATGCCCCACTACATAAGAATTTAGTACGTGATGCTGGATTCTGTAAAGGTGGTGTTAATATCCATTACCTAGAACATAAGCTTAATATGAAAAGTTAATAATTAATTAACTTAATGAAAGGGGCAGTTTAACTGCTCCTTTTTATTTATAACTAATTAATTAAAAAGGTTGAAAAATGGCTTGGTTACAATTAAAACTAGCAATTACCCCAGAGCAAGCAGCAGAATATGAGGATATTTTATTAGATTGTGGGGCCGTCTCTGTAACCTTTATGGATGCAGAGGATCAACCTATTTTTGAGCCTGAATTAGGTACTACCCCTTTATGGAAACATACTCATTTATTGGCCTTATTTGAGGGCGATACTGCACCAGACCAGTTAGTTTTATCATTAGTTCAAGCATTGGATACAATGCCTCAATATGAGCTTGAAGTATTGGAAGATCAAGACTGGGAACGTAACTGGATGGATAACTTTCAACCTTTATGCTTTGGTAGCCGTTTATGGATTGTACCTAGTTGGTGTGAAGCACCTAACCCTAATGCGACTAATTTATTGTTAGACCCAGGCCTAGCTTTTGGAACAGGTACTCATCCTACTACTGCACTTTGCCTTGAATGGCTAGATCAATATATGGAAAAGGGTTTAGAGGTTATAGACTTTGGTTGTGGTTCTGGAATTTTAGCTATTGCTTCTTTATTATTAGGCGCTAAACAGGTAGTAGGAACAGATATCGATGTGCAAGCATTAGAAGCCTCACTTGATAATGCCAAACGTAATCAAATCCCAGCAGAAGATTTTGCTGTTTATTTGCCTGAGCAGATGCCAGAAATGACAGCTGATGTGGTATTGGCTAATATTTTAGCTGGCCCTTTAGTTGCTTTAGCTCCAAAACTAGCTAAGTTGACACGACCTACTGGTTGGATATGTTTATCTGGTATTTTAGAGGAACAGGCAAGTGAGGTACGTGTAGCCTATGAGCCTTACTTTAATTTGTATCCTACTGCTACTAAAGATGGTTGGGTGCGTATTACGGGTCAACGTAAGTAGCCTATATTGACGATAATAAGGGATAGGCTTAGTATAATGCCTTGTTAATTATCAGCTTATAAATGATTTAGAAAAATGACAGTTAGCTATCAATCAATACAAAGAATTTTTTGCCAAGATGGTAATGAATGGGAACGTGAAGCAGGGCAAGGAGTTACTACTCAGACTAGTGATCCAGAATTAAAACTTCCACCCATGTATAAAGTAGTTATATTAAATGACGATTATACGCCAATGGATTTTGTGATAGAAATATTAGAGCGTTTTTTTGCTATGAACAATGAAAAAGCAACGCGTGTTATGTTACAAGTTCATACTGAAGGAAAAGGCGTCTGTGGTGTATATACTAAGGATGTGGCTGAAACAAAAGCGATGCAAGTAAACGAGTATTCAAGGCAAAATGATCATCCATTGCTCTGTGAAGTGGAGAGTCAAGAATAAGTTTGAAGAACTTAACTGATATTAAGCCATTAGCAATTGTGCAGTCTAATAAAGAGGCTACACAATTTGCTATTTTTGATGATCAACAAACACTGTATATTTATAATAAACAACAAGATCAATTTATTTTTTCTATTACTCATCTTTATACTATAAAAAGTCAAAATATCCTTATAGGTATTAATGAGCCCTTTGTATATATTGCTGAGCGCTTTGGCTTAAACACTGTTGTAATCAATCTGGAACAGAATAGTATTACTCCTTTTGTAAGGGAGGACTATCATGCCAGTGTAAGCTCATTTGCTGTAGCATTTATAAAGCATCAAGAGCGAGTGTTATTACTTCATCAAACACAATGGAATAGATTAGATATTACTGATTTGGATACAGGGCAGTGTTTAACAACGAGAGAAGTATATTGTCGAGATGTTTATACAAATAAAGGTAAGGAAAGGGAAGAAAAAAACTATTTAGATTATTTTCACAGTTTATTACATGTATCTCCTGATGGTAAGAGTTTCTTAATAAATGGCTGGGTTTGGATGCCTATTGATTATATCCGTTGTGGTACTGTAGAAGGTTTTCTAGATGGTTATGAGTTGTCTACAATAGCAGTAGATTATAGTAATGGCTATAATTGGGATAGGCCTGCTACTTTTATTAGTGATGATGTGTTTGTCATTGCAGTAGATGATCCTGATCCAGATATGTTAGATAAAGAAGAAATAGAGCAGTGGCCTGATCATCAATTAAGATTTTATAAATTAAGTGATAGGCAAGAGAATCAACAGC
>JBEBWU010000372.1:0-3260 GCA_040391985.1 Entomomonas sp.
AGCACTTTGTGTCCCTGCAAAATTACCTTCAGGAATTTTCATATTTTGAAAGTTAGAATTAAGCCATGAGGCTTCAGTAGTACAACTCGATAATCCAATATCAAACCGTTTCATCACCCTTTCATCAGCTACAAAACCTGTATCACTCATATATTTAAGAGTTTGGGCTAAGGTTGGGAAAAATGGATTAGCATCTGCAAAGATAAGTTTATGTTGTTCTTTACTATGCTCAAAGTGATAAAAAATACCCTCACTTTCCGCTAAGTGATTGATAAATTCGTAGTCTGTTTGATCGTATTGAGTACAGTATTCTCGGATAGGATAAGTTTCTTTCAGCTTAAACTCAAATTGTTGCCCTTCGCTCATACCATATTCAGTAAGAATAGTGGAGATGATTTCAGGAACTGTTTTATCTCTAAATACTCGTTGGTTAGTACGTTTCTTTAGGTGGGTTAAAATAGGCGTTAGGATTACTTTAAAAGCAGCATAATGTTGCCCTACTGCACCTCGCTTAACCGATTGTATTACACCATTGATTCCTTCTGACTTTTCAGGATTAAAAGAAAGATAAGCAGGCTTACTAAGCAGTTGGGTAATATCAAAACGGATATGGTTACAAACAAGGGTGATTTCAAAAGCATAATCACTGGAGATGGCTTCAATTCCTTCGAAAGCAAGTACCTGCAACTTGGCATTACTCTCTAATCCCTGTACATCTAAGCTAAAATGCGTGCTATTAGCTGAGTCAAACATAAATACTCCATTATATTTCCTAATCCCTAGGTACTACTCAACCCTAAAGTAAATCATTTACACAAATAATGCTTTTTGAATACTAGTACGACTTTTGTTGGTCTGCAAGTTAATTTTATTGGAATACGATGACTATTATCACTTATTTAGATTAATTATAACTTAATGAGATTGTACAGCAGGATAATAATAAAGTGAGTGACCTACGGCCTCCTTACCTGGATCAATAATTTCAAAGGAAATATAAATAGGTGTTTGCGGAGGCATTTTATTTTTCTTTAATGCTTCATGAGATAAATATTCATCAGGCAGAAAACGACGGCTTGCTACTATTTGCCCATTCAAATCAGTAAAACGTAATTCAACCACTGGGAAAGGTTGAAAAACAGTTAAATCATTACGAATAATCGCATCAACAACTAAGACTCCATCATGTTGTGGATTACTTCTTACCAATAGCTGGCTCGTAATAATTTTTTTAACATCCACCAAATCAGGCACATCACACCACAAATAACTACACACCTGTTCAGCCCAAACTCTATTAGCTTCTGTTTTAGCCATTTCAGGTGCAGCATAACGTAAATATTGCCCTAACAGTACCATCACTGCTAGCAAAGATAACAGTGACCATAAAACACTATGTTTATTTACTATTTTGGATTTGCTGTGACTAGGAATTGAAAAATCCACATCTGATACTTTTTTAAGGCGATTACCATAGATATCTTTTGGTACACCATCATCTATCGTTATATGCTGTACTTCATCAAGTTTTGATGAACTCTCTTCCTCAAGTACCAATGTTTGCTGAGAACTATTTTCTTCTGCTAATGGAGTATTAAAACTAGCTAATACATCTGTAATATCTTTACTTTGCTTGGCAACTAACGCTGCTTCATCTAATTGCAATAACTGATCAAAATCTATTTTATCTAGTGCTACAACAATATCAGCATCAATATGAGCTTTATTATTAGCCACCTCCTCAGCAGTAAATAAGCTTTGTTGTATGTCTACTTTTTCTTCACTAGAAAAACTAGGCTTATTATCAACAACTTCTGTTTCATTAACTGATTTAAAATCGACAGAAAAACTAGACAACGTATCAACTATTTTATTCCAATAATCCTCAGCATGACCAGTTTTAACTTGTTCCGTTTTTTCTGATTGCGGTGCTTTCTGTTGATGACTAGTTGAAGATTGCTCAGTAATTGATGTATCTACTGTTTCTTTAACGGGTTTTAATGTTTGATAAACAATGTAATCATTACCATTAAAGACATGCTTACAGAATCCACAACGCAATGCTCCACCCGCGGCAGAGAGCAAATCATCCGTGACGAAGAAGCGCACCTTACAACTAGGGCATTCAATAATATACTTATCAGTCATTGCATATCAGTTCTGGTTACAAGCTCGCCATTTTAGCGACTTATTCATTAAAAAGAAATGCTGTTACCACAACACGTTAAGAAAAATTAGTGTTAATGCACGGATACGGGTAAAATACTGCTCTTTTCTTTTAGGTAGTATTAGGTAACAACGTCCATGACCACACTTTCAGTCAATCAAAATAAACTACAAAAACGCCTGCGTCGCTTAGTAGGTGAAGCTGTGGCTGACTACAACATGATTGAACAGGGTGATAAAATCATGGTTTGCCTTTCAGGGGGTAAAGACAGCTATACCCTCCTCGATATTTTGATATACCTACAAAAAGTAGCCCCTATCCAATTTAGCCTTGTCGCTGTTAATTTAGACCAAAAACAACCAGGCTTTCCAGAACATATACTACCTGCCTACTTAAGCTCAATAGGTGTTGATTATCATATTATCGAAAAAGACACTTATTCCATTGTTAAAGAAAAAATTCCTGAAGGAAAAACCACTTGTTCACTTTGCTCACGCTTAAGACGTGGTGCCCTATACACCTATGCCGACGAAATTGGTGCCAACAAAATAGCCCTTGGTCATCATCGTGATGATATTGTAGAAACCTTTTTCCTCAACCTATTCTATGGTGGTACCTTAAAAGCAATGCCACCTAAACTATTGGCTGATGATAAGCGTAATATAGTGATCAGACCTCTAGCCTACTGCATGGAAAAAGATATTGAAAGCTATGCCACACTCAAAGAATTCCCTATTATCCCTTGCAACCTTTGTGGCTCTCAAGACAACCTACAACGCCAAGTGGTTAAAGAAATGCTTAATAAATGGGAAAAAGACCATCCAGGTCGTGTCGAAATCATGTTTCGTGCATTAAAAAATATTGTGCCTTCCCAACTAGCCGATACAAAACTATTTAACTTTACTGACCTTAAAATCGACGAACAAGCCACCCCTCGATTTATTGATTTAATGCAGCTCTAATTAACAGAAAAAGGCTTAGTTTCTTCAGGCTGGCATAACTGGTTAAAAGCAACCACCCAAGAAGGTGTATCATATAAACAAGGAATCAACTCAAAACTGGTTCCACCAGCCTCTAAAAACTGATCACTACC
>JBEBWU010000373.1:0-3250 GCA_040391985.1 Entomomonas sp.
AACAGGTATGATAGGTTTTATTGGTTTGGTAGTGCCTCATCTTATACGATTATTAGCAGGTCCTAATCATCGAATATTATTGCCTGCTTCGGCAATAGCAGGTGCTTGTTTGCTTTTACTTGCAGATATTGTAGCCAGAGTAGTTTTAGCACCAGCAGAATTGCAGATAGGTATTGTAACAGCACTGTTAGGTGCACCATTCTTTTTATATTTACTTATGCGTAGGAGGTTTTAGTGATCAAGGCTGAAAACTTAACCCTTCGACGAGCAGACAAAACAATTATTGATAATATTGATTTAACTTTGCAAAGCGGTGAATTATTAGGCGTATTAGGTACTAATGGGGCAGGTAAAAGTACTTTGCTAGCAGGGTTATGTGGTGAACTTGCTAGTGTAACAGGGCAAGTGATTTTGGATGATAAACCATTAGCTGATTGGCAAGCTACTGAGAGGGCTTGTCATTTAGCCGTATTGCCACAAACAGCTAGCCTAAATTTTGCCTTTTTAGTCACTGAAGTAGTGGGTTTTGGTCGTTTACCTCATAATACAGGATTTAAAAAAGACCAAACTATTATTGAGGAAGTGCTCGATTTAACAAACATTAGTTATTTAGCAAAGCGTAATTATTTAGAGTTATCAGGTGGTGAGCGACAACGTGTTCACTTGGCACGCGTATTAGCACA
The DNA here is from genome assembly GCA_040391985.1 of Entomomonas sp. Taxonomy (GTDB): domain Bacteria; phylum Pseudomonadota; class Gammaproteobacteria; order Pseudomonadales; family Pseudomonadaceae; genus Entomomonas. Next base: position 684 of record JBEBWU010000373.1, read on the forward strand.
ATTATGGCCTATTAATAATCAGTCAGTATTGTTATTAGATGAACCTACATCAATGTTAGACCCATTACATCAACATACTTTACTTAAAGTTGTTAAGTATTGTGCGCAGCAAGGTGCTACAGTAATGGTAATTTTACATGATTTAAATTTAGCTGCTTGTTATTGTGATCAACTAATATTTTTGCAAGAAGGTAGAATTTTTACTAAAGGAACACCTCAGCAAGTATTAACGGTAGAAAATATTAAAACGATATTTGGTTTGGATGTATTAATCCAGAAACATCCAATACAAGGATATCCATTAGTTATTGCATGTTAATTTGATATAGCTCTAAACAAAGTGTTTCTCCTTTGAGCAGTTAAATTAATTTATATTATTATAGTTAACAGTAATTATATTGATTATCTGAGTTGTTACTATTTAAATGAAAGCTTCAAAAATCCAAATTGAAAATGAAGATGATAATTTCTTTAGTTTAAGTATTTGGTTTAGTAAAGATAGTTTTCTTAATTATATTATTGTTTGCAGGGATGTATTAGATGATCCTGATACCATTGTGTATACAGAGTGTTTAGATAAACTTTATTATCTACAATCAACAACTGATGATTTTTCTTATCAAATTATTGATAATGTTTTGCAATTTCGGTTAAGTTCTGCCACACCTCTTTGTTTTTTTACTGATAATAGTAAGTTGCAAGGAATAGAGTTAAGTATTAATGATCTTGGTAAAGTACAAAGTATATTAGAAGATATATTTCAACCTAAAATGGATTATAGGAGGATACATTAGTATTAAATAACCGCTGTAAGATTTTTAAAACACATAATATTATTTATTGATATATAAGGGATTATAGTATGAAAAAGCTTTTATTTGTTTTTATTCTTTGTGGTGTAGGTACTTTAGTTCAAGCTCAATCATATAGGTGTATGCAAAATAATGGGCAATATCTTTATTCAGATAAGCCCTGTGTCACTCCCTCAGTACAGACAAAAAAAACCGTTATGGCACCCAATGGAACAGTTGTTCAGTTGGCAAATGGTATAACACCTATTCCATTACCTAGCATTATTGTTACTGAACTTTTTACAAACATTGGTAATGCTTGTAATAAAAAAGATGGAGATGCTTTATTAGAGCAGTTTTCGCAAGAGATGCAGCAAGATATTAAAGAGAGAGCAGGGAATAAAACGATCTATGAAACAGTTTCTTCTGTTTGTACTAAAATGAAAGTGATTAAAGAAGAATTAGGTAAATCTTCAGAACAAACATTATTCGCTAGTAAGATGCCAAGCCAAACAACTATATTATGTTTTTATAAAGAAACTAAAGGATTAGATAGTTGTATTGGTAATATCCAAATTACAGCTGAAAATAATAAATTAAAATTAAATGGTTACTGATATAAGAATATTTATATTAGAAAGTTGCTAATAGCTCATTAGTTGTTTTAAGCTAATGAGCTATTTTTTATTACATCATTAAGCAATGCATCCAGTAAAACAAAGCGTTAATATTTTTATAGCAGTATGGCGAGTCATTAAATTACTTCTGCATTTTAGTGTAGGAGCTATAAGGATATTGTTTTTTATAAGATTCTATGATGAAGCTAAAACAGCCAAAGTGCTTCGCGCATGGTCATTTAAATTAATGAAGATACTGGATATTAGATTAGTGGTTGAAGGTAATCCTCCTCAACAATTACATAATACTTTGATTGTAGCTAACCATATTTCATGGCTAGATATTTTAGTTATTTTTACTGTAATAAAACCACGCTTTGTAGCAAAAAAAGAAATTAGCCATTGGCCAATTATTGGTAGATTAACCAAATTAGGTAATACAGTTTTTATCGAACGAGAAAATAAACGCGATATTATGCAGGTTAATCAACAGTTATCAAAAGAGTTAGCTGTCGGGAATTGTATAGCAGTTTTTCCTGAAGGAACTACTTCTGATGGTTTGGGCGTAAATAAGTTTAAACCTTCATTATTTGAACCAGTTTATCGTTCAAAAGGCTGGATAATACCCATTGCTATACAGTACTTAGATGCTCAAAGAAATATTACTACACGTCCTGCGTTTGTAGGAGATATATCTTTGTTACGCAGTGTTTGGAAGGTATTAACCTGTTATCAATTAACCATTAAAGTTATTTTTAATGAAGTATTAGATAGCCATCAATATACTAGCCGAAGTCACTTAGCCAACATAGCACAACAACAGATAGCCAAACATTGGGTGATGCACAATGGATCTACAAATTAGGTGGATAGATAGTTGTCAGCAGCTAGGGGTCGTGCCAGATCAAACTATTTTTATAAAGTTAGTTCATTATTATTCACATTCAGACCGTCATTATCATACGTTACAGCATTTACAAGAATGTTTTAGTTATTTTGATTTAGTGAAAGATCAAGCCGAAGTGCCTACCGCCGTTGAAATGGCATTATGGTTTCATGATGCTATTTATAATGTGAAAGGACATAATAATGAACAGCTTAGTGCTCAATGGGCAGTAAAGTGTTTACAATAACTAAAGGTTGAGCAAAATATTATAAA
>JBEBWU010000374.1:0-3239 GCA_040391985.1 Entomomonas sp.
ATAGCAGGTCTACCTAATGCAGGTAAATCTAGTTTATTAAATGCCTTAGCAGGTCGTGAAGCTGCTATTGTTACTGATATAGAAGGTACCACTAGAGATATTCTTAAAGAACATATTCAGATTGATGGAATGCCTTTACACATCATTGATACTGCAGGTTTAAGAGATACTAATGACCCTGTGGAAAAGATAGGGGTAGAACGTGCTTTATTGGCCATTAATGAAGCAGATAGAATATTACTAGTAGTAGACTCTACAAAACCAGAAGTAGAAAATCCATTAAGTGTTTGGCCAAGTTTTTTAAATCCAAAACCTGCTATGGAAAAAGTAACTGTTATTTGCAACAAAGCAGATCTAAGCCATAAACAAATAGAATTAGTAGTTAATGAAGATGGACATACTACAATTTATTTAAGTGCTAAAGGAAATCAAGGAATAGATTTATTAAGAGAACATTTAAAAGCCTGTATGGGGTATGAACATACATCAGAAAGTAGCTTTAGTGCACGTCGACGCCATTTACAAGCATTACAAGAAGCACGTGAAGCTATACAACATGGTTATAAGCAATTAAAAGAACAGAGGGCAGGGGAACTATTAGCAGAAGACTTAAGGCAGGCTCAACAAGCATTAGGCACTATTACAGGTACATTTACTTCAGATGATTTATTGGGCAGAATATTTTCTAGTTTTTGCATAGGTAAATAAAGTTTATTATAAATAGGGAAATTTTTATGATTATAAAAAAAGTATTTTGTACTAAGTTTTTTAAGCTATTTGGATTGGTTGTTTTACTACTGTTTACTAATACTATTTTAGCGGAAAAAAGTGATAAACAAGCTGGATTAATTTATCAAATAGAAACACAAGAAGTCATTATTGAGCCAACAGCAATTAAATCAATAGAAATGGTTTTAAGTTCTTATGGTGAAAAAGCAGCAGTAATTAATTATACAGACGATGGTTTTGAGAAGATAAAAAATTTTATTAATAACAATATTTCAAAAAAAGTAATTATTAAGTTTGATAATGAAATTATTTTATCAGCTACTATTATGGATAAGATTGATAATCCTTCAGTGTTAATTACTGGTATTTCTCGGGAAGAAGTAGAAAAAATAAAAAAATATATTAGTAAGAAAACTAATTAATATAAATTATATAAAATTTTCACTTCTTACATTCCTTTCCATAGGTTGGGGCGAGTTGTCACTTTAAGATGGCCAACATAAGTTAGTTCATTATGTGGTGTTATGGACTTAATATCACCTTCACGCATATGCATTAGATCATCTGGGCTTATCCAAACTGGGTCAGCATCAGTAAGTGGACGACCCACGTAATTATAGGCTTCAACAACAAATTGGGAACAGAAAAAAGCTTGTTCATCACGGGAAGTTTTTCCTAATTGAACAGTTGCCATGTTAGATAAGCAAGTATTGCGGGTTTCTTCTTTTAATGGTGGAAGTTCACAAAACTGGCGGGAAATCATATAGGGTGTCATTAACACAATACCTTTAAAATTATATTTTTTTCCATCTTGTAATTCAGCAAATTCTCTTATTTTTGCTTGTTCTGATAAAATGAGTTCTGAGCTACGATAGACTGCAACCACTACGCTTCTGTTTAGTAGCGATTGTAAATCAACAATTTGAACACCGCTGCCAATAGCTTCAGCAATTTGATTATTGCCAATATAAATAGAAGCATGACTGACACTTGATGTAGTGGCTACACGAATACCAAAAGATACCCAGTTTCTGTCTCGTGAAAGTAAGATATCACCTGCTTGTAACTCAGTACTTTTAATAATAATGCTACCTGTTGCTGGTGTCGTTTGCATACTTTGTACTTGCATGGATACTGGAATAGACGGATATTTTTCGTTGGGTGTATTAGAAACATCTACAGAACAAGCAGTAAGTATAAAAATCAAACTTATTATAAAAAGTGATAAAAAGAATCGTAATAGATAATCGTAATGAAGAGTATTTGGCATAGCTTTTTTCATTGTGCTTTATTTACATCATAGTATAGGGCAAATGAAGAGGTGTTACTCAACGATTGCCACATCACATCCTGAACTATCTATTAGATTAATTGAGAGCAATAATTAATGCAATAAATAGCCAATAAGTATACTTTTACTATGTAAATTTGCAAATCATTTAGGATTAATAAGTTCCTAAGATAAGTGCACAATAAAATTAATCGAGGTAATTTTTATTTTAAGATTAAATAATACCTCTATATATTCTTAAGCTAATAAAATTAATTAACTTAAGAATAATATAAGAAATTAATTATTAACTGCTTTTTGTTTATTTATAACTTTTACTAAAGTCCATTGTAATGATGAAGCATCAGCAGGAATAGGTTCAGGTTTTTTAGTAACATTTACTTCAAGTTGGTAATTGTAACCAGGCTCAAAAGTAAAACCATCAATAGAGCCATAAAAGAACTCCCATTCTGCTTGGCCTTGTTCCTTAATTTTCATACATTTCATAGGAGCAACACCTGTACAATCAACTAAGTAAGGGGCTACTTCAATATGTTTAGTGGTCATAGGCTTGGTATTATCCTTTTGACAGGCAGTTAATAGTAATATTGAGCAAACTAATAAAGTAAATTTTTTTAAATAATTACAATTAGTTATCCATGATTTTAAAATATTCATTGAAGCTATCCAGTTAATTTAATAAAAATAATTTTAAGTAGTTATTGAATTAACTACTAGTATCAATTAGTTTGACATATTACTAATAACCTTTGAACTACTGTTAATTAGGTTATGTCGTATATTATGATAATTAGACCAGTCAAATAATTCTATTAATTTAATAAGGGTAACTTGTGATGACCAATCTCTCTAAAATTGTTGAAAAAGATATAAAAAATCAATTACATCCTTATACTAATGCCCGTGTACAAGAACAAAAAGGTTCATTAATGATTGAACGTGGTGAAGGTGTATTTGTATTTGATGAAAATAATAATAAATATATAGAAGCTTTATCAGGACTATGGAGTGTTGCTGTAGGTTTCAACAATAAGAGATTGGCAGCAGCAGCAGCAAAACAATTTGAAAAATTACCTTTTTATCATTTATTTGGTCAAAAATCACATCCAGCCAGTGCAGAATTAGCAGAGAAGTTAATAGAATTAGCACCTGTGCCTATGAGTAAAGTATTTTTTACCAATTCAGGATCAGAGGCTAACGATACAGTCATTAAATTAGT
>JBEBWU010000375.1:0-3229 GCA_040391985.1 Entomomonas sp.
CCCAGAGATTTAACACAAAATAGAAACAACAAAGCTATTGCTAACTAATTTTAAATTACTAATTGAATGGATTTATTATGCAACAACCACCAACGGTAGAAAATGCAGAGCCGAATACTCCTCCACCTGAGGTAGATACAGGTCTTGCTTGTCTTGTTATGATGGCTAGATTACACAATGTTGCAGCTTCACCAGAACAAATAAAACATGAATATTCCGTAAATGGTAAACCATTAGGACGTGGTGAAATTCTACTGGCAGCCCGCAAATTAAAACTAAAAGCCAAAATGGTGAAAACCAAATACGATCGTTTAATTCAAACACCCTTACCTGCTATTGCTTGTGATAAAGATGGTTCGTTCTTTATCATGGGGAAAGTAGATAAAGATAAAGTTCTTATACAAGACCCTAGACAACAACGCCCTATTATCTTAACTGAACAAGAGCTATTTGAACGCTGGACTGGTGAACTAATTTTAATGCGCTCTCAAGCCTCTATAGCTAGTGAGTTAACACGTTTTGATTTTACTTGGTTTATTCCTGCTATTGTTAAATACCGTAAACTAATTGGTGAAGTGTTACTTGCCTCTTTTGTATTACAACTATTTGCGCTATTAACACCTCTATTCTTCCAAGTAGTGATGGATAAGGTATTGGTTCACCGTTCGCTAACTACACTGGATGTAATTGCTATCGGATTATTAGCTATTATGATCTTTGAGAGCTTGTTAAGTGGTTTGCGAAGTTATGTTTTTGCACATACTACAAGTCGAATTGATGTGGAGTTAGGTTCAAAACTTTTTCGACACCTAGTTACCCTTCCCTTAGCTTATTTTCAAGCAAGACGTGTAGGCGATTCAGTAGCTCGTGTTAGAGAGTTAGAGAATATTCGTAGCTTCTTAACAGGTAATGCCATTACTGTTGTATTAGATATTTTATTTTCCTTTGTATTTATTGCAGTAATGTTATTTTATAGTGGTTGGCTAACACTGGTTGTTATTTTATCTTTACCACTTTATTTTGCTGTATCATTACTAATTACACCTATACTCAGGGCTAGACTACAAGAAAGTTTTAATCGTGGCGCAGAAAATCAAGCTTTTTTAGTAGAAACCATCAATGGTATTGATACTTTAAAAGCAATGGCCGTAGAACCACAAATAACCCGTAAATGGGATAATCAACTAGCTTCTTATGTTGCCGCCAGTTTTAAAACTAGGACATTATCCACTATTGCCAATGAAAGTGTTGGCTTTATTGGCAAATTAGTAACTGTTTGTACACTATGGTTAGGTGCTCAGTTAGTAATTACAGGACATTTAACTGTTGGTCAACTTATCGCTTTTAATATGTTAGCTGGACGTGTAGCTCAGCCGATTATGCGTCTCGCGCAGCTATGGACTAATTTCCAACAAACAGGTGTATCTATCCAACGATTAGGTGATATTCTTAATAGTAAAACAGAACTAGCGCAAACGGCTGCTACCCCTTTACCAACTATTCAAGGTAAAGTAGAGTTTGATCAAGTAATATTTCGTTATCGTCCAGATGGTTCAGAAGTTTTAAGAGGTGTTAGTCTAGTTATTCAACCTGGTGAGGTTATTGGTATTGTTGGACGCTCAGGTTCAGGTAAAAGTACTTTAACTCGATTATTACAACGCCTTTATGTTCCTGAAAGAGGTCGTGTATTGGTTGATGGTACAGATTTAGCCCTCGCAGATGTTTCTTCATTACGTCGACAAATTGGTGTAGTTTTACAAGACAATATGCTGTTTAATCGTAGTATTCGAGAAAATATTGCTCTTATTGATCCTGGAGCCCCTCTTGAGCTTGTGATTCAAGCTGCAAAAATGGCTGGAGCTCATGATTTTATTCTAGAGTTACCAGAGGGATATGACACTATGGTAGGCGAGCATGGAGCTTCTCTATCTGGTGGACAACGTCAACGGATTGCTATTGCTAGAGCATTAATTGGTAACCCAAGAATTCTTATTTTTGATGAAGCTACCAGTGCTTTGGATTATGAATCAGAAAGTATTATTCAACGAAATATGAAAGTTATCTGTAAAGGACGGACAGTGATTATTATTGCCCATAGATTATCAGCTGTACGTGATGCTAATCGTATTATTGTGATGGAGAAAGGCCAAATTGTTGAACAAGGTTCACACAGTGAATTATTGCAACTCACAGATGGTCACTATAGAAAGCTCCACCAGTTACAACAAGGGTAGTTATCATGTCAGAAGAAAAACAACCACAACCTGAACAAGAACCAAAGCAAGCTAGAAAAGAGAAAGAAACTACGGCTTGGGGTGAGCTTATCAGCCGTTATCGCCGTGTTTTTAAAGCTGCATGGAAAGTACGTAAAGATATGGACCCTCCTCAACGTCAACCTGATGAGATACATTTTTTACCTGCTGCTTTAGCATTACAAGATCAGCCTGTACACCCTGCCCCACGATATATTGTATGGGGTATTGTTATTTTTTTTGTACTGGCATTGATATGGGCAATTGTAGGTAAAATAGATATTGTTGCTACCAGTACTGGTAAAATTGTGCCTAGTGGTAAAAGTAAGGTTATTCAAGCCAGTGAAGTGGCTGTAGTTAAAAATATTTTTGTTTATGATGGGCAAGAAGTTAAAGCAGGTGATGTACTTATTGAACTAGATGCTAGTTCCACTACAGCTGATGTTGACCGTTTAAAAAATGAATTATTAACTGCACAAATTGACCAAGCTAGAGCATCTGCTCTTTTAAGCGCAATTGCTGAAAATAAAGTACCAGCATTAGAAGATCGTATTCCTAATATTACTGAAGAAGAGCGCAAAAATGTTGAACGTTGGCTTAATGGCCAATACCTTGAATTAACAAGTGCCCTTGAACAAGCAGATGCTGAAATAGCTAGACGTAAAGCAGAGATAAAATCAACGCAAACAAGTATAGCTTCATTAAGAAAAACCCTACCTATTACACGTAAATTAGTATCTGACTATAAAGGGTTAGCAGAACAGGAATATATCCCCCGTCATGCCTATTTAGAAAAACAACAAGTATTATTGGACCAAGAACGACAACTAGCCGTACAAGTATCACAGATTGATGAACTAACTTCAGGTATGCAAGAAGCAGAGAAACAAAAACAAACAGTTATTGCCCAAACAAGAAGAACAATGCTAGATCTTGAACAACAGTCTAGCTTAAAAGCAGTTTCTATTAACCAAGAA
>JBEBWU010000376.1:0-3226 GCA_040391985.1 Entomomonas sp.
TTACACCCTGTTCACAATACTGATTAACTAATTCCTTACTAGTCGCTTCACCACCAACAGTTAAAACAGGTAGTTGTAGCGTTTCATTTTTATCTAGTAAAGCAGGGGGAATAAAAGCAAAGTCTATATTACGATCTTTAATATAAGTAGCTAAGGCTGTAAAATCTAGCCGTTTATGTTCTGCTAGAACATGTAAACAATGTCCATTTAATAATGCATTATAAATTTCAAATGCATGAGCATCAAATACATAGCTGGAATACCAAAGTACATTTTTGGCTTTATTTTGTAGATCACAACGGGCTAAATCTAAAATATCTTGTTGTATTGTAGCCAGATTTGCCAATGTATGATGTTCAATCATCACGCCTTTTGGCTGCCCCGTAGTACCACTGGTATAAATAATATAAGCCAAGTTATTTGCTTGTGTTTGGCTAATAATATTTTGTTTATCAAAATTTACTAATTTATTAATTAATTCGGGATTATCTATAGCTATTATTGCAGTATTATAATCTTGAGCAGTAGTATTTAATTGACCACAGTAATGTTGATTGGTTAACACTGCTTTGCACTGTGTATCAGCAATCATTAACTGAGTACGCTCCACAGGCGTTTGTGGGCTCATAGGTACATAGGCTGCCCCCGCTTTAAGTACAGCCAATATACTGATAACCATATATTCAGATTTATCAAGATATAATCCAATTAAATCATCTGGTTTTATCGCTAGCTGTTGTCTTAAATAATTAGCGAGTTGATTGGTGTAGTCATTTAATGCTTGATAGGTGAATTGAACATCTTCATAAACTAACGCAATATTATTAGGTGTTTGCTGTACCTGTTCTTCAAATAATTGGCTAATCAGTTTGTTTTGAGTAAAGGGCACAGTTTGTGCTGCTTGATTTTGAATAAGCTGGGTGTATTCTTGTTCAGTCAATAGTTTTAATTGATTAACATGGATATTAGGGTTATTAAGCAGTTGCTCAAGTGTTAGTTCAACACCTTGTAAAATCCTAGTAATAGTTTGTTCATCAAATAGTTCACCCGCATATTTTATTTTAAAGTTAATTTCGCCTGTTTTTTCATAAACTACGATACCTAGAGGGTAGTCTAATTTTTCTTTACCTTCTTTAAAAATTATCTTAAGTTGCTCATTGTTGCTATCTGAAACAGGGTAGTTTTCAAAAACAAATAATGAGTTAAAAAGTCGATTCGCAGATTTTTGTAGTTCTGTAAGATTTACGTTACTGTGATTATTTACATTGTTAATATGGGTTTGTAAATTCTTAACAATATTAATTAATATATCTTCAGTATGCTCTAAGGTAATGGGTAGGGTATTAATATAAAGACCTACCGATGTTTCTATGCCATCAATAGGTAGGTTTCTACCTGATACAGTCATACCTAGCGTTGTAGTATCTGTATTACCATAAATACTTAGTTGTTGATGCCAGCAGTATTGCATTAATGCATTTAAAGTAAACTCATGGGTTTTGCATAGTTGTATAAGTTGTTCACCTTGCTGTTTAGCAATAGTTATAGAAAGTTCTTGAGGATCCTCAATATAACGATGTTCATTTAAGTTTATATGACGCATCGCTGGTTTAAGAAGACTTTCTAAGTTTTCTTGGTTATCTTGATTAAGATAATTTTTCCAAAACTCATCTGTTTTATGGGTTTGTGCTTGTAAAAATGCTTGTGCAGCTAAATAACTTTTATCTTCTTGTCTATTAATAGGTTGATTATTGAGCAGTGCCAAATAATTTTGGTGGACATCATGCAATAGAATAGGAAGACTCCAACCATCTAAAATGGCATGATGGTTATTAAAGATACAACGGTAATGTTGTTCGTTGTATTTGATTAAATAGATTCTAAATAACCCCCCTTGAGTGAGGTTATAATTGATTTGACGATCTGTTTCTAATAGATTGGTTGTAGCAATTAATTGTTGATCTTCTGCTTGATCGCTTAAGTCGATAAACTGCCAACTAAAGCTATTGGTTTTATCAATAATTTGGATAAAATCCTCATCCCAAGAGAATTTTAAACGTAGCGTTGGATGTTTTTCCTGGGAAAGTTGCCATGCTTTATGAAGTAAATCAGCTTGTAATGGATTTTGGTAATCCCAAATCATCTGGATACGATAAGCGTTGTCTAATTCACCTTGTACAATGGCATGGTATATAAAGCCTTGCTGTAAACTATTAGCAGGGTAGATAGCAGTTATTTCATTATTATCTTGAATTTTATCTAATAAGTTTTTAGAAATTACATGATTAATATCTGATACAGTTAAATAGCTACGATTTTGCAGTAATAACTCAGTAATTAAGCATTCTAATTGTTGAGTGAAGGCAACCGAGAAATATTCAAGTTGTGCACTATTTAAATACCCTTCCACTGCGAATTGTAATTGCCCATTTAGGATACCACCATTCAATGCTAAGAAATCAGTATTACGATTTTCTGGAGACATTGCTACTCCTGAATTTTCATTGCTGAAAGTCCAGTATGAATGTTGCTCATCACTATCAAATTGACCCAAATAATTGAAGCAGATAGCAGGTAATGGCTGTTCGATATAACTCATTAATACACCATAGCCAAAGCCATGATGTGGAATACTTCTTAAGTAATCTTTAATAACAGGTAAATTTTGTACAATCTCTTGCTCTTTAACATCAAGCTTAACAGGATACATACAGGTGAACCAACCAACTGTATTATTAATATCAATATCGTTAAATAAATCTTCTCGACCATGTCCTTCAAGATGGATATAGTGCTGATTAAGATTGAAGACAAGTTTTAAAGCACTGGCTAATGCAGTAAGTAAAATATCATTTATTTCTGTGCCATAGACTTTATTTACATCACGTAGCAATACAGTTGTTTGTTCTTTCGAGATTTGTATTTTGGTTTTATTAAGTGTATCGGTTCGATAAGACGCTAACTGTTGATTATAACTATCTAACCCATTAACTGTTTCCTGCCAATAAGCTTGCTCATTCTCATAACCTTGTACAGTAATAGTTGGGTAGTTTTGTTGCTTATTCACCCATTGACGGTAACTTGTACCTTTATCACCTAAAATAGTGCTAGGATCAATGGTGCTATCTAATGATTTATTTTGTTCAGCAAAGAACTGATAAAGTTTTTGTAGATCATTTTTAATAATTCGCCAACTCACCGCATCAATATTTAAATGATGAACTGC
>JBEBWU010000377.1:0-3222 GCA_040391985.1 Entomomonas sp.
AACAGCCTAACACTGTCTTTTGTAGCTATTCGACACAATTAGTTAACTATCTGTTAATACTTTCCAAAATGCAGGGCTACCTGAGGCTTTTTCTATTTCGTCCAATCTAGCATCGTGTGCTAGTAACTCCTCATCTTTAGCTCTTATCACTCTTGTTTTAGGACGATCCAAAGGTAGTCTTTGAATAGCTGCAGCTTGCCCCCCTGATAGGTTAGATTGTACATTAGCTTCTAGACCTAAATTCGTCTGTCCACCTGTCATTGTCAGATAGACATCTGCTAATAACTCAGCATCCAGTAAAGCGCCATGTAACTCTCGGCCTGAGTTATCAACATGATAACGCTTACAAAGTGCGTCTAAGCTATTACGTTGTCCAGGGTGACGTTCTCTAGCTAATTGTAGAGAGTCTAATACTGAACAATAAGCTTCAACATTAGCCCTATCAGTTTGCCCTAAAAGCTCAAATTCATTATTAATAAAGCCAATATCGAACACAGCATTGTGAATAACTAGTTGAGCATCTTTAATAAACTCATAAAAATCATTAGCAATATCTTTGAAACGTGGCTTATCAATTAAAAACTCATTAGTAATACCATGAACTTTAATAGCTTCTTCATCAATTTCTCGATCTGGCTGTAAATAAACATGAAAATGCCTATTAGTTAAACGCCTATTAACTATTTCTACACAACCAATTTCAATAATTCGATGGCCTTCTGTTACAGGCATACCTGTAGTTTCTGTATCTAATACTACACTTCTCATAGCTACTCTACTTTAACTAACCTAAACTCTCTATTATTTCACTAACACCACGATTGGCCAATTGATCTGCACGCTCATTACCTATATCACCTGCATGACCTTTTACCCATTTCCAAGTAATATGGTGTTTAACTACTTGTTCATCCAACATTTTCCATAAGTCTGCATTTTTAACAGGTTTTTTATTAGCTGTTTTCCAATCTTTTTCTTTCCAACCTGCCAACCACTCTGTAATACCTTTTTTTACATACTGTGAATCAGTTAGCAAATCAACTGTACAAGGCCTTTTTAAAGCGGCTAAACCTTTAATAGCTGCTAATAACTCCATACGGTTATTAGTAGTTTCAAGTTCACCACCCCATAACTCCTTTTCTATCCCTTTATAAAGCAGTAAAGCTCCCCAACCACCAGGCCCTGGATTACCTTTACATGCTCCATCTGTATAAATTTTAACTACGTCGCTCATCTACCCTCACATCATTTCTATTAACCACTGGTATAGGAGCTAAAGTACCTAAAATACTCTTCTTTTTGCTTTTTAATGGTGTAGGTTGAATCATCATTTTTCGGGCACTAACAATATAAAAACCATTTCCCCACCATTTACGATGCTGCCCTATTGCCTCCAGACCTACCACTTTATCTACTACAACACTGTTTGGAAGGCCATAGGCTCCTTTCCACGTACGTTCAACAGCAAAACCTAATAATCTAAGCCAATCCATTAATCGACTATAAGTAATACTATGAGATTTGCTTAATACTCCAAAATGGCAACGCCGATAAATTCCCCAATAACTATAGGGATTAAAACCTACAATTAATAGATGTCCACCTGGTCTAATACAACGTGCCGCTTCTCGTAAAGTATTATGAGGAGAATAAGCAAAATCTAAAGTATGTTGTAATACAACAGCCTCTACTCCTTCTGTAAGAATTGGCCAAGCATGTTCCTCACAAACTATATCAGCATTAAAACCTTCACAACCTACAGAAATGATCTCATCAACATCTTTTATAGGTTCTACTAAATTATATAATGGCCCTGCTTGTAACAAAAAACGGCCAAAATAATAAGTAAGTGCTTGGTTAATTAATGGCTTTTCAAGTGATAATAGTCGTTGACCTTTACCACTGGCAAACCATGACCTAACGGATTGTACATGCTGCTTCATTTGTTGTTGATTTGGTGGAAGTAATTCTGTCATTTATTTAATCTTAGCCCCTAATAACCACAATATAACAGATTACGCCTTTAAATTATTCATCAATATGTCTCTTTTACTTACAAACTTATAGGTAAAATATTAAAAAATACTTCAAAAGCCTGCTATAAAAAGTTATCTTCTCTACCTACATTAATTATATGAGTATTACCATGTTCGAAGTAGAAGCCTTATCGGCCTTTAGTGACAACTATATCTGGTTAATCAAGAATAAAAAAACTAAACAAGTTGCTGCAGTAGATCCTGGCGATGCTGAGCCTGTTTTACAATGGTTAAGACAACATCCTGAATGGCAATTGACAAATATTTTAATCACTCACCATCACCATGACCACACAGGAGGCATTAATACCCTAAAACAACATACAAAAGCAATTGTTTTAGCACCTGATAATCCCTCTATCCCTAGTAAAGATATTATTTTAGAAAACAATCAACTTATTAATATAATTGGGAAAACAGCTCAAATCATAGCTGTTCCAGGACATACTCTTGATCATATTGTCTACTATTTTCCTGAACAACTAAATGATAATAAAGCTTGGCTATTTAGTGGTGACACTCTATTTGCAGGCGGCTGTGGACGAGTTTTTGAGGGTACTATGGAACAAATGTATCAATCCTTACAAAAAATTAATCAACTTCCTGCTGAAACAACTATTTATCCTGCTCATGAATATACAGTCAGTAATTTAAAATTCGCCAATACTGTTGAACCTACAAATTGTAAGGCTAGGAAACTTCTAGAATACTGCATAGAATTAAGACAAAAAAATCAAATAACATTGCCCACTACTTTAACTTTAGAACAACAAACCAATCCTTTTTTACGTTGTCATTTAGAAAGTGTCAGACAAACAGCTAGCCACCATATAAAACAGGAACTTCAATCACCTATTGAAATATTTAAAACAATTAGAGAATGGAAAAACAACTTTTAAATGATGAGTTTTATCAAGAAATAACCTGTAAAAACTTGACCTCTTAAATTATGTTTTTTAAAATCGGTACTTTAAATGTAGGGATATATTGATGTGGTTGGCCCAATAAACGTCTTTAAATTAAATATAGCATGTAAAATCATACTTTTAATTAGTACTTTAGTTGTATTAATGTTTTCGGCTGGCTGTAGTTCTCAAAAAGATCAACTATCCAATAACAATGCTGTAGCTCTTTCTCAAGATAAACATATTATTTTAAAGAGAGGCACCGTTATTCAACAAGGCTT
>JBEBWU010000378.1:0-3208 GCA_040391985.1 Entomomonas sp.
GTTCAGAACGCCCTTTAGTATGTTCAGCTTTCCAAGCAGAGCATATTATTTGTGTCGATAATATTGAACAGGCAATGCAGATAATTACAGAGTGGGAACTAATAACTAAAGTATCTTAAACAGGTAAGATTAATGTCACAGAAGCATTTATCAACACGTTTGTATAACTATTTGAGTGGCAATAAACAAGATCAAAAAGAAACAAGTCAAATCAAAGATAAAGAAGTATTACAACGCAACTTCTTTAGTCATTTGTGGATTTCTTTAGGAAATAAATTAGCTGATTCCTTAATTAGTCCTCGTCTTATCCTTCCTTGGTTGTTAAGTGCTATGCATGCGCCATTATGGGTGGTTAGTTTGTTGGTACCCATTCGTGAAGCAGGTGCTTTATTACCACAATTAATTGTAGCCAGTGTTTTACGAGTTAAAAAGATTCGTAAATGGGTATGGTTTAATGCTTGTGTGGTATTAACGCTGTGTGGTGTGGCATTAATAATACTGGCGATTACTGGGGAGGGCTTTTGGGGAGCTGTATTAGTACTTGTAGCACTAACTATTCTTTCTTTAGCTAGAGGTGTTACCTCAATTACTAGTAAAGATGTAATGGCTAAAACAATTGATAAAGAAAGTCGCGGCCATTTAATGGGTTGGAGTACTAGTATTGCAGGAGGGATTACGCTGCTTGCAGGTGTGATATTAGTGTTACTCACTGATCAACCAGGTAGGCCAATAGTGGCTGGGTTATTGCTATTAGCTACTCTAGGTTGGGCTGTTGATATTATCTTTTGTGCCCGTTTAGTTGAGCCTGAAAGTGAAATAGAACAAGAACTAAAAGAAAAGAGTAGTTTAGTAAGGGCTTGGGGGCTATTGAAAACAGATAAACAGTTCTTACATTTTAATATTAGCCGCTCATTGTTACTTTCTAGTGCGTTAGCCTTACCTTATATTGCCATTTTAGGTAGAAAGCATAGTGGTGCAAATTTGGGTAGCTTAGGTATTCTAGTATTAATCTCAGGTATAGCCACTATGGTAGCTAGCCCTTTTTGGGGTAAATATGCTGATCATTCTAGTCGTAATGTTATGCGAGATAGTGGATTAGTAGTAGCTGTTATTTGTTTTGCTATTACTCTATTTGGTTATTTACCTGAGACTATTAGCTGTACAGTCTGGCCCTATGCATTTGCTTATGGTTTTGTTGTGATTGGTGAAACAGGAATTGGTATAGGTCGTAAAACCTATATTGTAAATATGGGAGATGGAGAAAGTAGGGCGCTTTATATTGCTTTATCTAATACCATTACGGGAATTTTAGTATTAATACTTGGTTCCATACTCGCTGCATTAAGCTCATGGACAAGCCTTGATGTGGTATTAATTACCTTAGCATTTGGCTGTATCATTGGTGCTTGCTCTGCACAGAAATTGGAAAATATTTAAAGTTTAGAATAGGCAGTTTGATAATCAACTGCCTATAGTTAAACTAGTAGATAATTATTATAAGAGAAATTAACCAACTAATAATTTTTCTAATTTTTCTTGGTCTCGAGCAAAGGCACGAATACCTTCTGCTAGTTTTTCTGTAGCCATTGCATCTTCATTCATATTCCAGCGATATTGACTCTCTGATAAACTTTGCTGAGGTTCTTGAGTTCCTTGTTCTGGGGATAGCATACGAGGAAGATCATTACTATCTTCTGCTAACTTTTCTAACAAGTCTGGACTAATCGTTAGTCGATCACAACCCGCTAGCTGTTCAATCTGGCCTATATTACGGAAGCTAGCGCCCATTACAATCGTTGAGTAATTGTATTGTTTATAGTAGTGGTAAATACGACTAACAGATTGTACACCTGGGTCTTCTACTGCTGTAAAGTCACGATTTTCAGCTTTCTTATACCAGTCATAGATTCTACCAACGAATGGTGAGATTAAAAAAACACCTGCCTCTGCACAAGCAACTGCTTGGGCAAATGAAAATAATAGGGTTAAGTTGGTTTGGATACCTTCTTTTTCAAGTTGTTTGGCTGCTTGAATACCTTCCCATGTAGCAGCAATTTTAATTAAAACACGCTCTTTATTAATGCCTTGTTCTTGGTAAATATTGATAAGTCTTTTTGCTCTATTGATAGTCGCTTGGCTATCAAAAGAAAGTCTAGCATCTACTTCAGTAGAAATTTTTCCTGGAATGACATTTAGTATTTCTTTACAAGTACTGCAAAAGTATCGCAAGCAATGGCAATATCTTCTTTAGCTTTTTGTTTTACTTGATTTAGTTGCTGTTGATATTGTGGTAAAGCGGCAGCTTTTAATAATAGTGATGGGTTAGTGGTAGCATCCACAGGTTTTAAGCGGGCAATTGCTTCCATATCACCTGTATCTGCAACAACAGTGGTAATTTTGCGAAGTTGTTCTAATTTGTTTGACATAAGGTACTCGGTAGAAAATCAGTCCATAGAAATTGCATAACACTACCTGAGTTAATTAAATTACTCAATGATATTGATTAAATAGATTGCAAAATAGTTAATAAAGAATAAAAATGCTCTAAGTAATACAGTACAATAACTAAAACTTTATCTAGGATCTTATATTCACTGGGAAGGCCTATTATGCATTGTCCATTTTGTGGTGCTCATGATACAAAAGTGATTGATTCACGTTTAGTGGCTGAGGGAGATCAAGTTAGACGCAGACGTGAATGTATTGAATGTGGTGAACGTTTTACAACGTTTGAAACAGCAGAATTAGTTATGCCTCGGATAATTAAACAAGATGGAACACGTCAGCCCTTTAATGAGGATAAATTGCGAGCAGGTATGCTTAGAGCTTTGGAAAAACGACCTGTAAGTATGGAATTATTAGAGGAAGCATTAGCAAGAATTAAACATAAGCTTAGAGCATCAGGTGAGCGTGAAATTAGTTCATTGAAGGTTGGTGAACTTGTCATGGAGGAATTAAAAGGACTAGATGAAGTTGCTTATATTCGTTTTGCCTCCGTATATCGTAGTTTCCAAGATATTAATGCTTTCCGTGATGAGGTAGAGCGCCTTTCACAAAATACTGATAAAAATAATGAATAATCATCAGTTATGGATGAGCAAAGCATTACAGTTGGCTCGTCAAGGTATTTATTCTACTCATCCCAATCCACGTGTTGGTTGTGTGATTGTTGCTGATAATCAAATTGTTGGACAGGGTTGGCACCAAA
>JBEBWU010000379.1:0-3207 GCA_040391985.1 Entomomonas sp.
AGCGCTAACAAAAGCAAATACCAAAAATAAAGCACTGTCTGCAATTACATCTGTTAACTCGTTAAAATAAGCACCTAAATTAGATTTTTGCCCAAATTCTCTAGCTAACATACCATCAATAGCATTAAGCGCCATCCGCACAAACATCCAGAGGGGAATTAACCAAAATACCCATAAATGAGAGCTCGCTAATACAACTATTAATGCAACCAATAATGAGCCTATACAAGCAGCAATAGTCACCTGATTAGCTGTCACCTTTGCATCAAATAATTTTTGTACTAATGGTCTGAGTAATGCCTGAAACTTAGGTTTAAGCTGATAAACAGATATCATGCTTTTACATCCTTATTTATATTAAAGTTGAATAAATATTTTAGCCCACACAATAACTCATATTTTTATTATCGACTACTTACATTATTTAAAACTTAATAAATACTTCAGATTTTTTTGTAGTAAGTATTTATTTATTATTATTTTTCATTAAGTAACAGATAGGTAAACTCAAATATACCTATAAAAATAAGGTATTACTTTTATATTCTGCCTAATATTACTCAAAGAAAGGTTATAATTGATTACTGAGATAATTATAAAAACTCTATTAATTTAATAATGAATAGTTAACAACTATAATAGTCTCTAATTAGCTAACAACCTCTTTGATATAACAATTAACTTATAAGAGGCTTTCCATGGTTGTAGATTTTATAATTGTTGTAATTTATGCGCTATGCATGTTGTTTCTAGGTTACATTGGCCTTAAACGAACTAAAAATAATGAAGAGTTTTTAGTGGCTGGCCGTAATCTAGGACCTAGTTTTTACATGGGAACCATGGCTGCGACTGTTCTAGGGGGAGCTTCCACAGTAGGCACTGTTAAACTTGGCTATACCTATGGAATATCTGGTGTCTGGCTTTGTACTGCATTAGGTGCAGGCATTATTATAATTAATGTTCTACTCGCTAAACCTCTTCTAAAACTTCGTGTTTTTACCGTTACTCAAGTATTAGAAAAACGTTATAACCCTGTTGTTAGAAAAATTAGTGCCATCATTATGCTTGCCTATGCACTTATGTTAGCAGTAACTTCTGTTATCGCTATGTGCAAAATTTTAGAACCACTATTTGGTTTAAATCACTGGATGGCCGTCCTAATTGGTGGGGGCGTAGTAGTTATTTATTCAGCTATTGGTGGCATGTGGTCACTGACATTAACCGATATTGTACAGTTCTTAATTAAAACCATTGGCTTAATGTTTATCTTACTACCTATTTGTCTTTACCAAGCAGGTGGTTGGTCGGCATTAGCAGAAAAGTTACCTGCAAGTAGTTTTGATTTCACAAACATTGGTATATCAACCATTATTACCTACTTTCTGATCTATTTCTTTGGTATCTTAATTGGCCAAGATATATGGCAACGTGTATTTACCGCACGTAGCATAAAAGTAGCTAAATATGCAGGAACTGCCGCTGGTATTTATTGCGTTATCTATGGTTTGATCTGTGCAATTATTGGTATGTGTGCAAGAATTATTGTTCCTGATCTAGCAGATGCCAATAATGCCTTTGGTTATGTATTGGAATCCGCACTGCCCATGGGTATTCGAGGTCTTATTATTGCTGCTACTTTAGCTGCCATGATGTCCACAGCTAGTGCTGCGCTACTTGCCTCATCTACAGTATTCACAGAAGACTTATTACCCAGTTTAACTCACCATAAAACCAGTGTTACGTTAAATCGTATTGCTACCTTTATATTTGGTGTTTTAATTCTAGGTATATCGATGGTTGTAAATGATGTAATTAGTGCACTGACCTTAGCTTATAATCTACTGGTAGGTGGTATGTTAATCCCACTAATTGGAGCTGTTTATTGGAAACGTGCATCAACATTTGGCGCAATGTTAAGTATGGCTCTTGGATTTATTACGGTTATTATCTTTATTATTAAAGATGGTTTAGATGCCAATAGCCCCATTTACTACAGCTTAACTATTGGCCTACTAAGTTTCATCATCGGCAGTTATATGACTAAATCAAATACTGTTGCCCTTTTTCAACAAGATCAAATGAACCCAAAAAAAGAAGTTATTTAATATGAAAAAGGCATAGAGTTTTCTATGCCTTTTTATTAAACCTCTAAAGATGCTCCATAATGTTCAGCTAATAATTTACGGAAAGCTCGTATAACAGGTTCATGTAAACCACTACGCTTAACAACTAAAGAAAATGGCGCTTTATATCCATAAGAGTCTGGATCTAACATTCTAAGTCTTTTACTATCGACCCATGACTGTGCATAATGTTCTGGTAAATAACCAATATAAGCACCTGACAAAATAAGTATTAACTGTGACTCCATACTATCGATTGTTGCAGCACTACTTTTAAAACCTTGTCTAGCTAGTTCAGCATCACTCCAATAACTTCTATTTACTACACGCTGATTAGCAATAGTTTCTTTTGATATTTCTTCTTGTACATATAATGGGTGGAAATCACTGCAATAAAGACGCTGTTGTTCTTCATACAGTGGCTGAAACCATAGACCATTCATTTTATTTGGGAAAGCTCCTATCCCCACATCTAACTGCCCTTCTAAAATAGCCATTTGCATTTCATAAGGACGTTGTATTTGTAAGGTAAGATGCACATTAGCATATTCTTTATTAAACGCTGCAATAATATCTGGTAATGGGAATTGTGCATTAGTTACCATAGCATCTAGCAAACCGATCCTAAGGCTACCTATTAATTCCCCTTTTAAGTTAGATAAATAATTTCCTAAACTATCTACTTCTCCCAATAAATGAAGTGCTTTTTGATAGAATAAAGCACCTTTACTGGTTAATCTAAAACCACCACGGCCACGATGACACAATAACATACCTAGCTCTGTTTCTAACTGTGTCATATAGTTGCTGATAGCTGAAGTAGACAAATTAAGCTCTTGTTGTGCTGGCGCAAACCCTTGACAACGCACAACAGTTACGATTATATTCAATAACTTCAAACTAGGTACTTTCATAACAATCACTCTTATATTAGTTTTAATAAAACTATAATACAACAAACTTCACGAAGTACTGAACTATTTATTTACTAAACACCATTTTTTATATCATAAAAATTACCCACAATATAGCAAATATAAAAATAACGGATGAGGTAAATAGATGAACAAAACATTACACCAAC
>JBEBWU010000380.1:0-3191 GCA_040391985.1 Entomomonas sp.
TTTAGGTAAAGGGAACCAGACCTTTAAATCATCAACCCTTAATAATTCAGCGCCTAGTTTTTTAGAGGAAGGGTAACCTGTTGGTTCTGCTGCGATCAACTCGCGTGTATAAGGATGTTGTGGGTTTTTGAATAGTTGCTCACAGTCGCCTTGTTCTACTATTTTACCTTCTTTCATTACACATACATGGTGAGCAATGCGTCTTACTATATTTAGGTCATGGCTAATAATAAGTAACGCCATATCCATACGTTTTTGTAAATCTTTTAGCAGATCAAGAATTTTTAATTGAACAGTAACATCAAGTGCGGTAGTTGGTTCGTCAGCAATTAATAGTTCTGGTTCACAGGCAAGTGCCATTGCGATCATAACCCGTTGCCTCTGTCCTCCAGAAAGCTGATGAGGAAAGGCATTAACTTTGGTTTCAGGTTTTTCAATACCCACTAAAGTGAGTAATTCAATAATCCGTGTTTCTGCTGCTTTGCCTCGCATGCCCATATGGAGCGCTAATACTTCACCTATTTGTTTGCTAATTTTATGTAAAGGATTTAGGGAGGTCATTGGCTCTTGAAAAACCATAGCTATTCTATCACCACGAATAGCCCGCATTTTTCTGAGAGATAATTTTAATAAGTCTGCATCGCCATAAGTAATGGTACCTGTTGGATTACTTGCAGCAGGATGGGGTAAAAGGCGTAATATGGAATGGGCGGTGACTGACTTGCCAGAGCCGCTTTCGCCTACTAAGGCGATGGTTTGGCCTTTTTTAATATCAAAGCTAATATCTTCAACAACGCGACGTACAGCACTGTCAGAAGTAAATTCTACTGATAGATTACGAATTTCGATTAGGTTATCAGCCATGATGATTATCTCCTTGGGTCAAATGCATCACGGGCGGCCTCACCAATAAATACTAGTAATGACAACATAATAGCTAATACAGAGAAGGCACTTATACCGAGCCAAGGTGCTTGTAAATTTTCTTTACCTTGCCTTACTAACTCCCCTAGTGATGGTGCACCAGCAGGTAGACCAAAACCTAGGAAGTCTAAAGAAGTAAGGGTGCCGATAGCGCCTGTTAAAATAAAGGGTAAAAATGTCATGGTAGAGATCATGGCATTAGGTAGAATATGTTTAAACATAATGGTGCTATTGCGCATCCCTAAGGCACGTGCAGCCCTCACATATTCAAGGTTGCGACCGCGTAAGAATTCGGCACGTACTACATCAACCAAGGCCATCCACGAGAATAACAACATAATGCCTAGTAGCCACCAAAAATTAGGTTGGACAAAACTAGCCAGAATAATCAGCATGTAAAGCATGGGTAGGCCAGACCAAATTTCCATAAAACGCTGACCCACTAAATCAATCCAACCACCATAGAAACCTTGAATAGCCCCTGCAACTACGCCAATAATAGAACTAATAATGGTAAGAGTTAAGGCAAACAGTATAGAAACACGAAAACCATAGATAATCCGAGCTAATACATCACGACCTTGGTCATCTGTTCCAAGCCAATGCCATGATTGAACTGGTGGTGGTTTACCTTGCATATCAATACAATATAATTTGTATGTTTCAACAGGTAATGAAGCTCTCTCGGCCAATTGCTCTACATCAGCTGGCTTGGTAGAGCTATTTAATGCAGGGAAAGGTGCTTTTGAACAATTTTTAAAATATTCTGTTTTATAACTCCAGAAAGGTGGAGCGGGAGCAGGTACTTTCATATCATAGTCAATACTTTGATAATTGAAGCGAATAGGTGCCCAAATCATCCAACCACCTTTTTCTTTAATTAACTCTTGAATATAAGGTCCCTTGTAATTAGTTTCGAGTGGTAATGGCATTTCACCACCAAAAACTTCTTCGTTATAACGTACAAAAGCAGGAAAATACCAATTGCCATCAAAACGAAAAATCAGAGGTTTATCGTTGGCAATAATCTCTGAACCAAGGCTGAGTATAAATAATGCAATAAATATCCATAACGCAAACCAGCCACGTTTGTTAGCCTTGAATTGAGCAAAACGTCGCTTATTGAGAGGCGATAGACGAGTCATTAATCCCATATCAATGTTCCCTATTAGCAAAATCGATACGTGGATCAACAAGGCAATAACAAAGATCACCAATTAACTTCATGACTAACCCTAGTAGGGTAAAAATAAATAAAGTACCAAATACTACAGGGTAATCACGGCTAATAGCTGATTCGAAGCTAAGCAGGCCTAAACCATCTAATGAAAAGATAACTTCAATTAGCAGTGAACCTGTAAAAAACATGGCCATAAAGGCAGTAGGAAAACCAGCAATAACAATTAACATAGCATTTCTAAAGACATGTCCATATAAAACTTGTCGTTCAGTTAAGCCTTTAGCGCGTGCAGTAACTACATATTGTTTGCTGATTTCATCTAAGAAACTATTTTTAGTTAAAAAGGTAAGGGTGGCAAAATTACCTATTACTAAGGCGGTAATGGGCAATGCTAAATGCCAAAAGTAATCAGTAATTTTTCCCCAGAAACTCAATGATTCAAAATTGTTGGATACCAATCCACGCAGTGGAAACCAGTCAAAATAGCTACCACCAGCAAATAAAATAATTAATAAGATAGCAAATAAGAAAGCAGGAATGGCATAACCAATAATAACGACGGTACTTGTCCAAATATCAAATTTACTATTATGGCGTATTGCTTTGGTGATACCCAAAGGAATAGAGATTAAGTACATTAATAATGTACTCCATAATCCTAGGGAAATAGACACAGGCATTTTCTCTAAGATTAAGTCTGTAACTTCAGTATCTCTATAAAAGCTTTTACCTAAATCGAAGGTGGCATAATTTTTTACCATTATCCAGAAACGTTCGCCTGCTGGTTTATCAAAACCATACATTTTCTCAATTTCTTTAATTAGGTCAGGATCTAGTCCTTGTGCACCTCGGTAACCTGTGCCAACCGAAACTTCACCGCCACCACCTGTAATACGGCCAGTAGCACCACCTGTTGCAGCATCTAAACCTTCTAAACGCGCAATGGTTTGTTCTACAGGGCCACCAGGTGCAGCTTGGATGATGACAAAGTTAAGTAACAAAATACCAAATAAGGTAGGAATAATTAGCAGTAAACGCCGTAAAATATAATCAGACATTTATTGTTTGCCTACCTGTTCTGTAGTTG
>JBEBWU010000381.1:0-3182 GCA_040391985.1 Entomomonas sp.
TTGGTTATGAAGATAAAGCAGATATGGAAGGTCTACCAATTATCGACCTTGTATCAGCTGATAACCCCAGTGATTTAAAAGATCTATTTAAGCACCGTGTTGAATCCTCTTTAGCTTGTCGTGGTGTAAGAGCAGATGGCTCTAAGTTTCCTATTTTAATTACTACATACCCTGCATCATATGATGGTGAAGAGTGTATGCAAGTTATTATTCGTGAGGAAACATCAACAGTTGATAGTGAAGCATTAGAAGAAAAAATCCGTGAAATGAGTAGCCTTGATGCGTTAACGGGTCTTTATAGCCGTGCTCATTTATCGACATTACTTGATAATACAATGGAGCAAGTAAAATCTGCTAACTTAAATGCAACCTTGTTATACATCTATATTGATAACTTTGATAGTTTGAATACTCAGATAGGTATTGCAGGTTCTGATAGTTTATTAGCCAGTGTTGCTCAGTTATTAAAAGGCCACTTCTGTCATGACGAAAGTTTAGCAAGACTATCTGATGATGCTTTTGTTGTGTTAGTACCTAATGCTACTTCTAGTGAGTTAATGGATTCAGTGAAACAGCTACAAGAAAAAATAACCAAAGTTATTTTTGATGTAAATGATTTCTCTATCCAAATTACTGTATCTGTAGGTATCGCAGACTTTGATAAAACAGCTGCAAGTCCTCAAGAAATTATTGATAGGGCACATCGTTGTATTGAATCTTCTACAGCAAGTAATATCATAAAAGTATATGATCCTGCTGAAGAGTTAGCTAAAGCAGCCAGTCAGGGGGATTTACTGGCTACCTTGCAACAAACATTACAGCAAGAGTCTTTAAAACTACTTTATCAACCTATCGTAAGTTTACGTGGTAAATCCTTTGAGTTTTATGAAGTTCGTTTAAGAATGCTTGATGCGCAAGGTAAAGAATTACCTTTAACTGAGCTATTAAATGTGGCTTCGTCTTCTGGAATGGCTGAGCAAATTGACCGTTGGGTTATTGTTAACTCATTAAAAGAAGTAGCCAAAATGCATGCGGCGGGACATAACCCACGTGTATTTGCACAAATTGGTAGTGATACCCTAAAGAATGAAAACTTATTAGATTGGATTAAGAAACTGTTTGCAGCTACTAAGTTACCACCAGAATGCTTATTGGTAGAGTTTACTGAAAGTGATGCGGCTACTTACTTAAAACAGGCACAAAATTTAATTAATGGTTTAAATGAGATTAACTGCCAAACAGTTATTAGTGATTTTGGTAAAGATGAAAATTCATTACTAACATTAAATCATTTGCCTGCAAACTATGTGAAACTTGCGCCTTCTTTAGTACAAGCATTACGTAAGCCAGAAGGTGTGGAAGCTTTAACAGAACTGTTAAACCAGTTAAGAGAATCTAAGCGTAAGAGTATTGTACCTTTTGTTGAAACAGCAAGTATCTTGTCTATTCTATGGCAAGCAGGTGCTGATTATATTCAAGGTTACTATTTACAACGTCCAATGCCTAATATGAGTTATGATTTCTCATCAGGTCAGTAAGTGTTGTGATTAATGTTTTTGAGAAGCCTGGTACAGTTATGTGTCAGGCTTTTTTGTTAGTTGAGTATTGGTGTTTTAGGTAATATTTTTTTATTTGTTATTGATAATCCATCGAGTTAGTTGTATTATACAACTAACTGGATGGTGATTAGTTTTAGATAAGCTAATTAATTCAGTAGATTATATTTCTCACCAATTGAAGTTGAGTTAAATATCATGAAAATTGCAAGTTTTGATGTAGATCCACAACAGAGTTTTACACCCCTTTGTCCTGATGAGTTACCTGTACAGGGTGGCGATCAAATTGCTAACGCTTTAAATGAAATGGCCAAGCGTGCTGATATAAGAGTAGGTAGTAAAGATGCCCATACTCCACAAGCAGTATGGGTAGTGACTGAAGCTGAGGAAATGTTACAACCATTAAACTATCCTAATGCAGATTTAACGTGGGTAGCACACTGTGTGCCAGGAACGAAAGGATTTGAATTATTAACTGATTTACCACGCCCTGATGAGTATGATTTTTTCGTATGGAAGGGGATAGAGCCAGATATGCATCCTTATGGTGCTTGTTACCATGATTTAAAAGAAAAATTATCAACAGGAGTTATCGAATATTTAAGACTAAAGAATGTCCAACTGGTTATTGTCGGCGGATTAGCTTTAGATTACTGTGTAAAAAATACAGCAATTCAATTACATAAAGCAGGTTTTCAAGTGATTATATTATTGGAGGCAACAAGGGCTATTGCTGAAGATACTAAACAACAAGCCATCGCTGAAATGCAGCAATGTGGGATAGTCATCTGTGAAGACTGTGCAGCATTAGATCAACAACTTATTAAAAGTAGAGGATGAAAAAATGGATAATTCCATATTTTCCCAAAAAATTATTCAAAGTTTATTAGATACTGATTTTTATAAACTTAGTATGATGCAAGCGATCTTGCATAATTATCCTAATGCGGAAGTAGAGTGGGAGTTTCGCTGTCGCGATAAAGAAGACCTTACCCCTTATATTCCTGAGATTAAAGAGAATATCGAGCGTTTAGCTGATTTGCAGCTTACTCAAGATGAACAAAACTATTTATCACATATCAGTTTTTTAGCACCAGACTTTATAAGGTTTTTACGTTTATTCCGTTTTAATCCACGTTATGTAACGGTATCAGGTGAAAGTGGCCAATTAAGTATTACCTTAAAAGGTCCTTGGTTACATATTGTACTTTTTGAAATACCCTTGTTAGCTATTATTAGTGAAGTACGTAATAAGAGACGTTATCCGCAAGTTGAGTTAAAAACTGCGACTGATCGTTTGTATCAGAAGTTAGAAAATTTAACACGGATGGCAACGGATGATGAGCTAAAAGATTTTAAATTAGCGGATTATGGAACACGTCGTCGTTTTTCGTTTAATACCCAACAAGCAGTGGTTGGTATTTTGAAAACGGACTTTCCTGGTCATTTTGTGGGTACAAGTAATGTGCATTTAGCCCAAGAGTTTAATATTAAACCAATGGGTACCATGGCACATGAATGGATTATGGCACACCAACAATTAGGTTTCAGGTTAATCGATAGCCAAAGTGCTGCATTAGACTGCTGGGTACGGGAATATCGTGGTTTGTTAGGGATTGCCTTAAC
>JBEBWU010000382.1:0-3180 GCA_040391985.1 Entomomonas sp.
TTAGTTTAGTAGATCAATTAGCTAAGTTAGGTCATCAGATTGTTTTATGTTATTTAACGGGTGAAGCAAAGGTTTTACCTTTACAAAAAGAAGTTAAAGTAATTGCCCTTAATACTAAAAAGAATCCTTTAGCATTAGGGGTAGCATTATTTAGGTTAATAAAAATTATAAAGCAATTTAAACCAGATGTTATTCATAGCCATATGGTTCATGCCAATATTATGGCTCGTTTGGCACATTTGTTTTCAGGGAGAGAAGCTGTATTAGTTTGTACAGCGCATAATAAAAATGAAGGGGGTAAGTTAAGAATGTTAACTTATCGTATAACCGATTCTCTTGCTGATATTTCAACCAATGTTAGTGCTGAAGCTGTAGATGAATTTATTGCTAAGAAAGCAACCAAGCAAAATCGCATGGTAGTTATGTACAATGGTATTGATACTGATAAATTTCAGTTTAACCTAATAAAACGTCATGAATTACGTCAACAATATCAAATCTCAGATAAAACCAAAGTATTGTTAGCTATTGGCCGTTTAACTGAAGCTAAAGATTACCCTAATTTATTACAAGCCTATGCAACATTAAAAGAAACTAATGTAGTCTTATGGATAGTTGGTACAGGAGAAGAAAGCTACAAAGCTTATTTACAGACATTAATTGAACAATTAGCTATTACGGATAAAGTTTTTTTCTTGGGTGTTAGAAATGATATAGCGGCTTTATTGTCAGCTGCTGATCTATTTATTTTATCATCTGCATGGGAAGGATTTGGTTTAGTAGTAGCCGAGGCTATGGCTTGTGAGCGATTAGTTGTTGCTACTGATTGTGGTGGGGTTCGAGAGGTGTTAAGTGATTGTGGCTGGCTTGTGCCACCTAAACAAAATAAATTATTAACTTTAGCTATTGAAGAAGCTTTAAATATATCCACAGAGCAAGCTTTAAAGTTAACGAAAAAAGCACAACAAAGAGTACTAATACACTATAATATAGAGAATATTACTCAACAGTGGTTAACACTGTATCAAAAGTTATTAGACAATAAGCGTAGGTAAATTAGGTATTACATGAAAATACTAGTCACAGGTGGTGCTGGCTTTATTGGTTCGGCTTTAGTACGTTTTTTAATTAATGAAACGGATAATACAGTTATTAATGTTGATAAATTGACTTATGCAGGTAATCTAGAGTCATTAAAAACCATTGCTAATTCTGATCGTTACTTTTTTGAGCAGGTTGATATTTGTGATAAAGCAGCATTAGAAAAAGTATTTGCGACACATCAACCAGATTTAGTTATTCATTTAGCCGCAGAATCACATGTGGATCGTTCAATTACAGGCCCAGCCGCTTTTATTGAAACCAATATTGTGGGTACTTATACCTTATTAGAAACTACGCGTCATTATTGGAATACTTTAACAGAAACAGCTAAACAGGAATTTCGTTTTCATCACGTTTCCACTGATGAGGTTTATGGTGATTTAGAAGGTACTACCGATTTATTTACAGAAACTACACCTTATGAACCTAGTTCACCTTATTCTGCTAGTAAAGCCAGTTCCGACCATCTAGTAAGGGCATGGGGACGTACTTATGGTTTACCCGTTTTAGTTACTAACTGTTCAAACAATTATGGACCTTATCATTTCCCCGAAAAACTGATCCCTTTAATGATTTTAAATGCCTTAGAAGGCAAACCTTTACCCGTATATGGTGAGGGTAATCAAATTCGTGATTGGCTTTATGTAGAAGATCATGCACGGGCGCTCTATACCGTTTTAACGCAAGGTAAAATAGGGGAAACCTATAATATTGGTGGCCATAATGAAAAACGTAATATTGAAGTGGTAAAAGCTTTATGTAACTTACTAGAAGAGTTAGCAACCAACCATCCACAGGGTGTAAAGCAGTATACCGACTTGATTACATATGTTAAA
The DNA here is from genome assembly GCA_040391985.1 of Entomomonas sp. Taxonomy (GTDB): domain Bacteria; phylum Pseudomonadota; class Gammaproteobacteria; order Pseudomonadales; family Pseudomonadaceae; genus Entomomonas. The sequence continues at coordinate 1,941 of JBEBWU010000382.1, forward strand.
GATCGTCCAGGTCATGATGTACGCTATGCCATTGATGCAAGTAAAATAGCTAATGAATTAGGTTGGAAACCACAAGAAACCTTTGAAACAGGGTTAAGAAAAACAGTTGAATGGTATTTGACTAATACAGAATGGGTTGAGCATGTAAAAAGCGGCGCTTATCGCCAATGGATAGCTAAGCAATATGGCTAACAAAATACTTTTATTAGGTAAAAATGGTCAGGTTGGCTGGGAGTTACAACGCTCTTTAGCGCCTGTAGGGCAAATATTAGCTTTAGATCGCCATGATCAAGGTGGTGATTTAACTGATCTTAAAAGTTTACAAAAACTAATAGCAGATTACCAACCTACTATTATTGTTAATGCAACTGCTTATACTGCGGTTGATAAGGCAGAGTCAGAAGCAGAACTTGCGCTGCAAATTAATGGTAAGGCGGTTGAGTTCTTAGCAGAACAAGCTAAACACTATAATAGTTGGTTAATTCATTATTCTACAGACTATGTTTTTGATGGCAGTGGTGAAACACCAAGATTAGAAACTGCTAAGGCTAATCCATTAAATATTTATGGTAAAACTAAATTAGTTGGCGAACAAGCTATTCAGCAATTAGTAGATAATTATCTAATATTTCGAACATCTTGGGTATATGCAACACATGGTAGTAACTTTATTAAAACCATGTTGCGTTTAGCTAAAGAGCGAGAAGAGTTAGCAATAATCAATGATCAAGTAGGTGCTCCTACTGGTGCTGAGTTAATAGCAGATATTACCGCTCATGCAATTAAACAACTTAAGCCTGAGTTGGCAGGTATTTATCATTTAACTGCTAATGGTGAAGCTTCTTGGTATGATTTTGCCAATGTTATTTTTGAAGAGGCGAAGTTTTATATTGCAGATCAACTAAAAGTCAAACATGTTAAAGCAATTACAACGAATGCCTATCCAACACCAGCCCAACGTCCATTAAACTCAAGATTAGCAACTACTAAACTAAAAACAGCATTTAACGGTACTTTGCCAGATTGGCAATTAGGCGTTAAACGAGTGATTGCTGAATTGTTAACTGAATAGTAAAAAGGTGTATCAATGAAACTAATCCAAACAAAGATTGCTGATGTGGTTATTGTTGAACCGCAAGTTTTTGGCGATGATCGTGGTTGGTTTATGGAAAGCTATAATGAGCAAAAGTTTTTTACTGCTTTAAAAGAATTAAATTTACCTACACCTAGACCCTTTGTG
>JBEBWU010000383.1:0-3175 GCA_040391985.1 Entomomonas sp.
CTTGCAATAGCATGTTGGCATAGAGTTGTATTTGAAAGAAGATAATAAAAAAGAATAGTTCATTGATAATTCCTGTAGGCCAAGTCCAAATATTAGCTCGTGCAGCAAGAATAACAGTAAGTAAACCAAATAATGTACCTAAAAATTCAGCGTAACTTAAAGGATAATTAAGCACTGTTAGCATCACTGCATTGATATCAAAGAGAAAGTTCATCGTTTTTATATAAAGAGAAGGATTTTTATCAATTCAACTATTCTAAATTAGTTGTTAAACCAAAAGCTATAATTGTTTGATTTAGTTTAAAGTAAACATTAATTAAGCTAAGTGTTAGTTTTGTTTTATTGTTTTTTATCAGTTTTATTCTTTTTGAAAGTATTATGCTAATAAACGATATTTACTAATTAGGGGATAGTAAAATGAGGAAGAAATTAATATCAGTTTTGCAGTCTATTTTGTTATGTATATTGTACTCATGGGGAGGCTATGTTTGGGCTGAGCAGGATGCTTCTAAGCTTTATTTACCTAATGATATAACTCAAGAGCAAGCTCATCAGGTAATGGTAGCTGCTGTAAAAAAAGCAGTTGATAATAAGCTTTTAATGAATATTGCTGTTGTGGATGCCGGTGGCAATTTAAAGGCTTTTGTGCGTATGGATGGGGCATTTCTTGCCAGTATTGATATTGCTATTAAAAAGGCTAAAACAGCACGTTCTCTTAATATGTCAACTTATGAGTTAAGTAAGTTAGCTCAGCCAGGCAATGAGCTTTATGGAATAGAAGCAACGAATGGTGGGATGGCTATTTTTGGTGGTGGTGAATTGATTAAGAATAAAGATGGTTTAATTGTCGGTGCCATTGGAGTTAGTGGTGGTAGTGTGGCTGAAGATATGGCTGTAGCACAGGCAGGTGCTGCTGTGATGGCTAAGTAAAATTTGTCTATTTAATTTGTTTATCAATTTACCCATGAAGTATATTGGGTAGATTATAAAAAGTTATTTTATATTGAGAGTTTAATTATGTTAATTAAAAGATTGGTATTAGGGTTAGTTGTGGGATTTTTATCAACAATAGTTTTAGCTGAATATTATCCAAAAGAAGAGTTAGTTACTTTTGATCGAGAGGCGGTAGCAGGTGGCAAAGGGACATTATATGGTAAGTTTGCATTTAAACGCGATGCTGCGTTGAAAGATCATGCTATTAAAGAAATTGGTTGGATGACATTACAGCCTGGAGATTCCATAGGTTTACATAAGCATGAATTAAATGAGGATGCTTATATTATTATATCTGGTGAGGGTACTTTTAAAGACACAGATGGTAAGCAATATGTTGTTAAAGCTGGTGATATAACCATTGTACGCAAAGGAGAGTCACATGAGTTAGTCAATACGGGTAAAGAACCGTTGATATTTTTAGATGTGATTGCTGAACAGTAATATTTTTTACTAAGGGTTGGTAAAAAGCTTTACTAACCCTTAGTACAAGAAAGTTAAGTTTTATAAGAAAAATAACAAAAAGAATGCAAAATATCGGCTTATTTATGCAAATGATTTACTTTATCCTACTTAAGAATTATTCTCATTAATATCATTTGTGATGTACATCAAGTTTTATGATATTGTTCTGTATTACTATATATTGTGTTTATTATATTAAATATCACCATATATAGAGTTTATTTCCATGAATGATCAGCAACCCAGACTTCCCAGTAATATTCGTAAACGTGATGGTCATATTGCCATTTTTGATGCTAAGAAAATAGAAAATGCTATAGCAAAAGCAGGCAAAGCTACAGGTGAATTTGATGAAGCAATGGCTTATCAGTTAACTGTAAAAGTGTTAGAAAAAATCGCAGGGAATGATTTATTAAACATTGAGTCTGTACAGGATTATGTAGAGCGCACGTTAATGGAAGCAGGTTATTTCAATACGATGCGTGCTTATATTGTTTATCGTGAGCAACATAACCGTTTAAGACAAGATCATAAAACAGTGGTTGATGTATCAGCCTCTATGAATGAGTACCTTAATCAGGAAGATTGGCGAGTAAGGGCAAATGCTAATCAAGGTTATTCATTAGGTGGATTAATTTTAAATGTATCTGGGAAGATTACAGCTAATTATTGGTTGGATGAGGTTTATGCACCAGAAATTGGTGAGGCTCATAGAGTAGGTGATTTGCATATTCACGATTTGGATATGTTAGCAGGTTATTGTGCTGGTTGGTCATTACGTACTTTATTATTTGAAGGTTTTAATGGTGTACCAGGCCGTGTAGAGGCAGGCCCACCAAAGCATTTGTCTAGTGCATTAGGACAAATGGTTAACTTTTTGGGAACCTTACAAAATGAATGGGCAGGTGCCCAAGCATTTAGTTCGTTTGATACTTATTTAGCTGCTTTTATTCGTAAGGATAATTTAAGTTATGATAAGGTTCGTCAATCTATTCAAGAGTTTATCTATAACTTAAATGTGCCTTCTCGTTGGGGTACGCAAACACCTTTTACTAATTTAACGTTTGATTGGGTATGCCCAGAAGATTTACGTGAGCAAGTACCTGTTATTGGTGGTGAAGAAATGCCATTCACTTATGGTGAATTGCAAGCAGAAATGGATATGATTAACCGTGCTTACATAGAGGTTATGCAAGCAGGTGATGCTTATGGTCGAATCTTTACTTTCCCTATTCCTACTTACAATATTACACATGATTTTCCTTGGGAAAGTGAAAATGCTACGCGTTTGTTTGAGATGACAGCGCGTTATGGATTACCTTATTTTCAGAATTTCTTAAACTCTGATCTTGCACCTAATTTAGTGCGCTCTATGTGTTGCCGTTTACAATTAGACGTGCGTGAGTTATTAAAACGTGGTAATGGTTTATTTGGTTCTGCTGAGCAAACAGGATCATTAGGCGTTGTAACTTTAAACTGTGCGCGTTTAGGTCACTTATATAAAGGTAATAAACAAGCACTTTATCAACGTTTAGATGAGTTATTAGAGTTATCTCGTGATAGTTTAGAAGTAAAACGTAAAGTTATTCAGCGTCATATGGATAATGGTTTGTATCCTTACACTAAACGTTATTTAGGTACTTTGCGTAATCATTTCTCTACTATTGGTGTAAATGGTATTCATGAGATGATTCGTAATTTTACAGCTGATGCAGAG
>JBEBWU010000384.1:0-3169 GCA_040391985.1 Entomomonas sp.
AATGGATCAGAAATTTGATCACCTAATGCATCTAAACCAAAAAAAGTATAAGCCAAGAAACAAACAGCAAAGGGCGTAGACCAACCAATGCTATCTACTAAACAGAAAGGTAATACAAAGCAATAGATATGTACTGTTCTGTGCAGTAATAGAATATAAGGAAAGGGTAAAGGCGTGTTTTTTATTTTCTCACAACCACTCAATACACCTGAAAGATGACTTAATTCACGATCAACACTGGATAATAATACAGCATTGGTATTAGTCTTTTGACAAATATGAGCGAACTCCATTCCTAATTTACTTAACAGATTATTAGGAATATTAGGCGATTTCTCCAGCTCTTGATATTCTTGCTTAGTAAGGTAAGGCTCTAAATCTTGTAAAGGAGCATTATCGCGAAGCTTATTACGTAAACCATAACCAAAAGCAATAATTTTATTAGTAATGGCTTGTCGTTCTTCTTTTGTTAGTTGTGGAAAAAAGCTAACTAATTGTCTGGTTAAATTACGACTACTGATTAGCAATTGTCCCCATAATGTTCTAGCTTCCCAGAAACGTTGGTAAGCAACATTATTTCTAAAGCTTAAAAAGATAGCTAAGGTAATACCCCAAATAGTAAAGGGGGCGGCCGTAATAATAATTTTATAGTGGTAAAGCGTACCATGGCTTAATACAACGACAGAGCTTAGTAATACAGTGAATAATACTCTGCGCCATATAATAGGAATAATTGATCCTTTTTTGGAAAAGAGCAATGCAAAAGTAGAAGGTGTTCTTGAATGAATAATCATGATGTAAAAATTAAAAAAAACAGAATAACGAGTGCAATGTAAAATTATTCTATTATATGCTAGTTATGAATAAAAATAATTAGTATAAGTGTTGTTATTTTTTATCTAAACCAATCAAAACAATACCTATAATAATTAAACTACCCCCTATTATCTGATAATAAGTAAATACTTCATTTAATAATAATACTGATAAAACCATAGAGGTTAGAGGCATTACCCCAGAAAGTATGGCTGCATTAAAGGCAGTGGATCTTTTAATGCCCGCATACCAAAAAATAAAAGCCACCACAGTAACAAAAAGCCCATACCACAGTAATGCAAGGTAGTCTTGATAATTAAGTTGTTTAAGTAAAATAATTGGGGTTTCAAAAAAACTGGGAATAAAGCATAAAGCCATAGCAATGAAGGTTACTAAGAACGTTTGCATTAATGGATGTAATGAGTGGCTGTTATTTTTAATCAGCATTTTTTTAGAAAGGATATTAAAAATAGATTCACTACTGGCGGCTAACATCACTAAAAAATTACCTAGTAAATGTAGTATTGATAAATTTTTTTGGTTAAATAATCCTTTTAGTAGCAGAATGCCTAACACCGTAGTAATAATACCCAATAGGCTATTTTTACAGAGTTTTTCTTTAATTACTAACCAAGATAACAAGGCTGTAATAGCAGGTGTAATACCTAAAATAATACCTGCTTCGCCTGCACTGGTATGCTTAATGCCCAGCATTAAAAATAGCCTAAATAAAAAGATGCCAAATAAAGCCTGTAAAAAGATCATTTTTATTTGGAATAAATTAAGCTGTTGTAAGGTATTGAATAGACTATTGCAACAAAATGGTAATAAAGCTATGGAGGCGATTAATAAACTAATAAAAGTGATAGTAAATACTCCCAATTTATTAGCTAAAACATAAGCTGCTATTACTGAGCTACCAGCTAGCATAAACCCCAAACACAAATAGAGATTACCTTTTAATTGTTCCATAATCATGACCATTGTATAGCTATTTCTCCTATTTTTTAGACGAGACGAATAGCTGAAGACATTACAACTAGTACCGCCAAGCTATTCAACGAGGCATAAAACTAGGGCAAAAGTTATATAGTTAAAGATAAGCTAGCTTAGCCACAATACTGGTCTATAATAAGTGCCAGTTTATTTTTATTTTATTAGACCAGTTTATTAATTATGTTAGGTATTAAGTTAGTTAGGAGTTATGAGCTAAGCCTTGTAAGACAATTATATAATCAGCTTAAGAAGTTGATTATGCAAGGGCAGCTTAATGCAAATGAAAAACTACCTTCCACAAGAGTATTAGCTAAAGCATTGAATGTATCACGTAATACGGTAGTAGAAGCTTATGATATGTTATTTACAGAAGGTTTTATTATTTTAAAACAAGGTGCACCAACTACAGTAGTAGAGCAGGTGAGCATTAAACAGCAAGCAGTTGTTAAAAAAATAATAGATAACAATAAACCATTCAAAATTGATTTTTTAGCTGATTTTAAAACGGGACAAGGAGATTTAAAGTTATTTTCTATCCACTTATGGCAGCAGATGTTAGTAAAAGGTAGCCAACAACTCACTAAACATCAATTAGGTTATTTAAGTCCACAGGGGGTGAGTTGGTTAAGATCAGAAATAGCAGCATGGTTATTTAGAAGTCGCGGTTTACAGGTAGCTGATACAGATATATTTATTACTACAGGCAGTACTCAGGCACTTAATATTTTGGCTGATCTATTAAATAAAAAAGTGCATAGTTTTGTTGTAGAGGATCCTTGCCATATTGGTGTGTTAAATATTATTAAAAATAAACAGTATCCATATACAGGTTGTGTAGTAGATGAACAGGGTATTCAACCTGAACTATTAACCCATAAGGCTATTTCAGCCGTTTATGTGACACCCTCTCACCAATTTCCATTAGGTGGTATTTTGCCTGCTAAGCGCCGTGTACAACTTATTAGTTTAGCCAGAAAAAAAGATTTTTATATTATTGAAGATGACTACGACAGTGAGTTTCGTTACCAAGGAGCAGTTATTTCACCTTTGTATAGTATGGATGCGGAGCGAGTTATTTATTTGGGTACTTTTAGTAAATCTCTTTTTCCTGCCTTAAGAATAGGTTTTGTAATCTTACCAAAAGCTTTGCAGCCACAGTGGTTACATTTTCGTCAATATATGGATGTACAGAATAATAGCTTTGAGCAAGCAGCATTAGCAGAATTTTTACAGTCAAGGCGAATGGATAAACATATTCAAAAAATGTCTAAAATCTATGGTGAAAGACGAGCATTTTTATTGAATTGTTTAAAGCAAACCTTTGGTAGTGATGTAGCTATTCTAGGAGATAATGCAG
>JBEBWU010000385.1:0-3141 GCA_040391985.1 Entomomonas sp.
ATTTAATTTTTATTGTGGTGAGTCACAACTTTTCCAAGCAAAAACGTTTGCTAGAAGCCGAACACTTTAAGCGTGTTTTTGACTCGCCAGATAAAAAACTATCAACAAGTTATATTTTATTACTTGTTTGTAAAAATGATTTAGGTCATCCTCGCTTAGGCTTAGTAATAGGCAAAAAAAGCGTAAAATTAGCAGTACAACGTAATCGACTAAAAAGACAAATACGAGAAGTATTTCGTCTAAATCAACATCTAATTGATACTTATGATGTTGTAGTGGTGGCGCGTAGGGGATTAGCTGAAATAGAAAATAATGAATTACAAGCACAATTCATTAAATTTTGGAAAAAGCTTTCAGTTAAAAACTCTACAAATTCTGAAAATGGCGGCTGATATGCGTAAAGTAGCATTATTGTCCATAAAGTTTTACCAGTATGCTATTAGTCCGTTAATGGCAAGTCACTGTCGTTTTTATCCCAGCTGTTCTTGTTATACTTATGAAGCAATTGAACAGTATGGTTTGCTACATGGTAGCTATTTAGGAGTTCGCCGTTTACTCCGCTGTCATCCATGGAATCCAGGTGGTTATGATCCGGTTCCTCCTAAAAACACCTCTAAACATTCAATTGAAGATTAAATAACTATGGATATTCAACGTCCTATCTTATTAGTTGCATTAGCTGTTGTGGCTTATTTAATATTACTGCAATGGAATGATGATTATCATAAAATCCCTAATGAAGAAGGGACTCAAACAGCGCAAGTAACTCAAAATGTGCAGAATTCTACTGGTGAAAATAATATTGAATCAGATATTCATCAGCCTGCACCTACTACTGGTGAAAATGCTAATACTACAACAGAAAATCATCAAGTTACTATACCTAATCAACCAGCTGCCACTTCTACTAATGGTCAATTTATAGAAGTAGAAACGGATATTTTAAAACTTAAAATTAATCCAAAAGGTGGTGATGTAGTTGAGTTAGATTTAAAAGCTTATCCAAAGGCTTTAAATACACCTAACACACCTTTCAGATTGTTTAGTAACTCTGGAGAAGTTTTGTATACAGCAGGAAGTAGAGTATTTTCTACTTCTAATAGTAATGTTGTTCCTGTTTATCAAACTGAACAAAAAAGTTATAAATTAGCTGATGGTCAAAAAGAATTAAAAGTTAATTTAACTTATACAAAAGATGGTATTAATTACGTTAAAACTTATACCTTCTTACGTGGTATGGATGAAGCTTGTGCGAGTAAAAAGAAAAACAGAGTAGGTTGTGTAGATCCAGCAGCTTATCGTATTGGTGTTAATTATCAAATTACCAATAATACAGATAAAGCTTGGCAAGGTTATTTCTTAGCTTCTTTAACTCGTAATAATGCTGGAGATCCTTCTTCTACAACAGCTACCAGTATGACTACATTCTTAGGTATGGCTTATTGGACACCTGATAAACCTTATACCAGAATTGCTATAAAAGATGTTGATAGCATTATGCGTGTAGCTACTCAAAAGAAAGCAGAAGAAAATCTTAATTATTTACCTTTACCTTCAGCGACTGTTCAAGGTGGTTGGATAGCATGGTTACAACATTACTTTGTAACTGCTTGGGTAGGTGATAAGAGTGAAAATCATGTAGTTAAAACTTATAAAGATCAACAAGGTAATTATATTGTTAGCTTTACTACACCATTAGTTACAGCACCTGCTGGTGGTCAAATAAGTGAAGATTTTACACTTTATGCAGGTCCGAAATTACAAGATAGTTTAAAAGAGTTATCACCAGGCTTAGATTTAACCATTGATTATGGTATTTTAAGTATGATTGGTAAGCCAATTTTCTGGTTACTACAAGTTATTCATAATATTGTAGGTAACTGGGGATGGTCGATTATTGTATTAACTATTATTATTAAATTAATATTCTTCCCATTATCTGCTACTAGTTATAAATCAATGGCTAGAATGAGAGCAGCATCACCAAAAATGCAATCTATTAGAGAACGTTATGGTGATGACAGACAGAAAATGTCTGAACAAATGATGAAATTGTATAAGGAAGAAAAACTTAATCCATTAAGCGGATGTTTACCAATTGTTATCCAAATGCCAGTATTTATTGCTTTATATTGGGTATTGTTGGAAAGTGTGGAAATTCGTCAAGCACCATGGTTAGGTTGGATTCATGATTTATCAGTGAGTGATCCTTACTTAATATTACCTATTATTATGGGTGCTACTATGTTCTTCCAACAAAGGTTAAATCCTGCACCACCTGATCCAATACAAGCAAAAGTATTTAAGATGATGCCAATTATCTTCACTTTCTTCTTTATTTGGTTCCCAGCAGGTTTAGTATTATACTGGGTTGTGAACAACGTCTTATCAATTGCTCAACAGTGGGTTATTACTCGACAAATTGAGAATTTGAAAAAGAAACCAGCAAACTAAAATAAAAACGCCCCTAACGGGGCGTTTTACTTGGATAGTTAAAAATATGATTTACACTAAAGATACTATTGTTGCTATTGCGACTGCACAGGGTAGGGGAAGTGTAGGTATTGTTAGGGTATCTGGTCCTTTAGCTAAAACTATTGCTTTAAAACTATCTAAACAAACAGATTTAAAAGCTAGACATGCTTATTATGGCCCTTGGTTTGATAATCAAAATCAAATAATAGACCAAGGTATTTTATTATTTTTTGCTGCGCCAAACTCATTTACTGGTGAAGACATATTAGAGTTGCAAGGTCATGGTGGGCCTGTAGTATTAGATTTATTGTTAGAAACGTGTTTAAGCTTTGGAGCAAGACAAGCTAGACCAGGAGAGTTTAGTGAACGAGCTTTTTTGAATGATAAATTAGATTTAGCACAAGCAGAAGCTATTGCAGATTTAATTGATGCCAGTTCTAAACAAGCCGCTCGTAATGCCTTACGTTCCCTACAAGGTGAATTTTCGAATAAAGTACATGCACTTACTGAAAGTTTAATAGCTTTAAGGATTTATGTAGAAGCAGCTATTGATTTTCCTGAAGAAGAAATTGATTTTTTATCTGATGGTAATGTATTAACTCAAGTACAACAATTATTAGAACAGTTAGAAAAAGTAGAAAAAGAAGCCTCACAAGGAGCTTTACT
>JBEBWU010000386.1:0-3139 GCA_040391985.1 Entomomonas sp.
GGGATTGGATATAAAAAATCATATTACTATATATTTTAAATAGATGCATTAAAGTTATTTTCATTATGCTGGTTGTTTCATTTTTTAAGCATGTTATTATTTGAAGAACAAAAAAACGGGCATATAATTTGCTTGAAAGTAAAAAAAGAGATGTTAATTTGTTATGAAGCCATCGTTAACGCTAAAGATAGGACAGCAACTGTCGATGACTCCACAGTTGCAACAAGCCATTAGGCTTTTGCAATTATCTACTGTAGATTTACAACAGGAAATCCAGGAGATCTTAGAGTCAAACTCCATGCTAGAACAACAAGAAGCAGGCGAGGATTTCGATGATAGCAATTTATTAGGTGAAGAAGACGTTTTAGTCAATCCGGGTAGTCAGGAAATTAGTTTTAAAGATAATAAAGAAGTGGCTGTTAATGAGCCAGAAACGGATGCTGTGGCAACCGATGTAATTCCTGAAGAACTGCCTGTTGATACTGATTGGGATGATATCTACCAAAGTAATGTTAGTAATATCCATGGTGATGATGAAGAATCTGATTTTACTAGCTATACCTCTGTGGGTGAAACATTACAAAGCCACCTATTATGGCAACTTAATGTTGCTCATATGAGTGATAAAGATAAAACCATTGCGGTTAATATTATTGATTGTATTAATGAAGATGGTTATTTAGAAGAATCTTTAGAAGAAATCCATCATGGCTTAGATGACTCATTAGATACTGATTTCGATGAAGTGGAGATGGTTCTTCACTGTATTCAACAGTTTGATCCTATAGGTATTGCTGCCAGAGATTTAAAAGAATGCCTTTTGCTGCAATTAAAAGGCTTATTTGATGATCACCCTTATTACCAACAGGCAGTTGAGCTCGTTGCAAATCACTTAGATTTATTAGGTTCTAAGGACTATAGTCAATTAATGCGTACCATGAAGATTAAGGAAGATGAATTAAAGCAAATAGTTATGCTTATTCAACATCTTAATCCTAAACCAGGCGCGCAAATTGAGTCTAAAGAACCAGAGTATGTTGTGCCCGATATCATCGTGCGTAAAGAACGAGATCATTGGGTGGTTGAACTAAACCAAGATGCTCTTCCTAAACTACGGGTTAATCCTCAGTATGCTGGTTATGTACAACGTGCTAATACTAGTTCAGATAATACTTTCTTAAAGAATCAATTACAGGAAGCTCGTTGGTTTATAAAAAGTTTGCAGAGTCGTAATGAAACCTTAATGAAAGTTGCAACCCAAATAGTTGAACATCAACGAGGTTTCTTAGAATATGGTGAAGAGGCTATGAAGCCGCTCATCCTTTCTTCAGTGGCTGAAGCTGTAGAAATGCATGAATCTACTATTTCACGGGTAACTACCCAAAAATATATGTATACACCTCGCGGTATTTATGAATTGAAATACTTTTTTTCAAGTCATGTTAGTACTTCTGAGGGGGGGGAGTGTTCATCAACCGCTATTCGCGCTATGATTAAGAAACTAATAGCGGCTGAGGATCCGAAAAAACCTTTAAGTGATAGTAAATTGACTACATTGCTTGAAGATCAGGGGATTCAAGTAGCTAGAAGAACCGTAGCTAAGTACCGTGAGGCTTTGGGTATTGGTTCCTCTAGTGAACGTAAACGGTTGATATAAAGAATTGCCGATAAAGGCAACTTACCTTATACCTAAAGTGGGTATAAGTAATTAAAAATGTTAAGGAGAAATTTATGCAAATTAACATTAGTGGTCACCAACTTGATGTTACCGACGCACTACGCAACTATATTGATGAAAAATTTGGTCGTCTCGAACGGCATTTTGATAAAATTACTAGCGCACAAGTGATTATGAGTGTTGAAAAATTAAACCAAAAGGTTGATGCAACATTACAATTAGCTGGCGGTGAGGTGGTTGCTGGTGCAGAAAATACAGATATGTATGCTGCCATTGATGCTTTAGTTGATAAATTAGATCGTCAATTAATTAAGTTTAAAGAAAAACATCAAAAACACTAATTAACTTTTTGTTATTAAGGTTTGATATTTATAAACAAGAAATTGTTATAGAATCAAACCTTAATTATTTTTAATGTGACATAACTATATACACAGTAATTATTTTATAAATATGTTGTCTAAAGACAGATTTGAAATAATGTAGTGTTATAAATATTTTGTAAATTTATTGAAGTTTATTCTGCTATATGATGCAACTAAAAGAATTTCTAACACCCTCTCAAGTGTTAGTTGATGTTAATGTAACGAGTAAGAAACGTGCATTAGAAGTAATAGCTAAAACGGTGGCCGAAGCTTGTGCTAGCCTAGATGAGCAAGAGGTTTTTGAGCATCTAATAGAGCGGGAAAGGCTAGGAACTACAGGTTTTGGTAATGGCGTTGCTATTCCTCATTGTCGTATGGCAAGTTGTGAGGAACCAATCGTAGCCATAGTGAAATTAGCTACAGCTATCGATTTTGATGCTGTTGATGAACAGTTAGTAGATATTTTAATAGGCTTGGTTGTGCCAGCAGAGGCAACAGATGAACATTTGCAGTTGCTTAAACAAATAGCTGAGTTATTAAGTGATACTGAAGTATGTAAGCAGATGAGAGCTGCAACTGATAATCAACAGCTCTATCAAATAATTGTTAATGGGGTAAGTAATACATAGGTTAAGTTATGCGTCTTGTTATCGTGAGTGGCCGTTCAGGCTCGGGTAAAACTACAGCGCTTCATTTATTAGAAGACAATGGCTTTTATTGCATTGATAATCTACCTGCTAGCTTATTTACAACAGCTATTGAACAGGCACTATTACAAACAGAGATTATTCAACCTAAAATAGCAGTTTCTATTGATGCACGAAGCTTACCTAGGCAAATAGAGAACTTCCCCAGTATTTTTGAGCGACTCAGTGCAAAATACATTAAGTGTGATTTAGTTTATTTAGATGCTAAAGATGAAATCTTAATTAGTCGTTTTTCGGAAACACGCCGCCGTCATCCACTTACTACAGCAACACGCTCATTAGCTGAAGCAATTGATGATGAGTCTAAATTATTAGCCCCAATTATTAACTTGGCTACATTACATGTTGATACAAGCCAATTAAATGTTTATCAATTAAAACTTCTAATT
>JBEBWU010000387.1:0-3138 GCA_040391985.1 Entomomonas sp.
AGAATCATGTTGAACAACTATTAGAGGCATTAACTATTTGTTGGCAGCGTTTTAAAGGCTCTAATAAATGAAACAGTCAATATTTTTACTAACAGGTTGGGGAATAGGGACCGTACCTTTAGAAAACTTAGCTAATCAATTAACAATATTAGGATATGAGGTTAAGTTGGCTGATTTGCCTTACTTGGTAGATTCTTCAAAGTGGTTATCTAGTCTTGCAAAACAGTTACCAGAAAAAAGTTATTGGTTAGGCTGGTCATTAGGTGGGCAGTTGCTTAGTCAAGCTACTCAGCAATATAGTGAGCAATGTTTAGGGTTGATAACATTGGCTAGTAATGCTTGTTTTAAAGCCAAAGCAGATTGGCCTACAGCAATGGCAGAAGATACCTTTATAAACTTCCAACAAAATTATCTGCAATCACCAAAGCAAACAATAAAGCGTTTTTTACAATTAGTTGCTCAAGGTTGTGCAGATACTAAGCAACTAGTAAGGCAATTACAACAAGATTTACCAGACTATATTATAGAGCAAGCTAATGCAGGTTTAGAGCTTTTGGCTGAATTAGATACACAACAAGCATTAAAACAGTATAAAGGGCCACAATACCATTTATTAGCAGGGTTAGATGCGTTAGTTCCTAATAGTTGTAGTAAAGCATTAGCTAGCTTATTAGCAGAAGAACTAGTGGAAGTATTAGAGAATACAGGGCATGCTTTTCCTGTGCAGTCGTATCAGTTAGTAGCTGAAAAAGTAGATCAGTTTATTAAGGCTAGTTTATGCAAGTAATGAGTAAGCCTAGTAAATTAGCTATTGCTGATTCTTTTTCCAAAGCAGCTATTAGTTATGATCAGTCTGCTGAGTTACAAAGAACTATTGGTAAAAATCTATTAAATAGGTTACCAGATGCTTTTCAGGCTAATAGTATTTTAGACCTAGGCTGTGGTACTGGTCATTTTACTCAACAATTAAACAAAAATTTTCCACAAGCGGCTTTATTTGGCTTAGACTTAGCAGAGGGAATGCTAAAACAAGCTCAACAATCTGTAAAAATCCATAGCTGGATAGCTGGAGATGCAGAACAGCTCCCTATAAAAGATAATAGTATAGATCTTGTTTTTTCTAATTTAGCTTTACAGTGGTGTCATGATTTTTCGGCGGTACTCGACGAAGTGTATCGAGTTTTAACACCGCAAGGTATCTTTCTATTTACCAGTTTATGTGATGGTACATTAAGGGAATTAAAACAAAGTTGGCAAGCTGTTGATAGTTATATTCATGTAAATAGTTTTATCAACTATCAACATTACCAACAACTAATACATGACAGTAGCTTTATTATTGAAAATAGCCAATGTATTGCTGAAACAAGCTATTATCCTAATTTGAAATTATTAATGAGCGATTTAAAGGGAATAGGCGCGCATAATATTAATCCACAACGTCATAAGGGATTAACTACTCGCCAGCAATTGAATACCTTAGTAAATGCTTATGAAAATTTCCGCACAATGCAAGGACTACCTGCGACTTATCAGGTTATTTACAGCTATTTAAGGAAAGGATAAAGCCATGTCATCACAAAAAACCTTTTTTATTACAGGAACAGATACAGAAATAGGTAAAACAACAATAGCATGTGGTTTATTAGCTGCTGCTAAAGCCAAAGGATTATCAACTGCAGCAGTAAAACCAGTGGCATCAGGCTGTGAGAAAACAGCAGAAGGTTTGCGCAATGAAGATGCGTTAGCATTATGGGAACATTGTTCATTACCTTTAGAGTATTCAGAAATTAATCCAATTGCTTTTGAGCCTGCAATAGCCCCTCATATTGCGGCACAAGAAGCTATGGTAAGTTTGTCAGCCGTCAATTTATTGCCATCTGTACAGATGGTTTTAAATAAAGAGGCTGACTTTAATGTTATAGAGGGCGCTGGAGGGTGGCGAGTGCCTTTAAATGATAACGAATACTTATCAGACTTAGCTAAAAATTTAAAAGTCCCTGTTGTTTTAGTGGTAGGGGTCCGTTTAGGTTGTGTTAGCCACGCATTGTTAACTAAACAAGCTATTGAACAAGATGGCTTGAAAGTAATTGCTTGGGTAGCCAATATTGTTGATCCTAATATGTCACGTTTAGGTGAAAACTTACTAACACTACATACACATTTAGCCCTGCCTTGTTTAGGCGTTGTGCCTCATATAGAAAATATAAATGCTGAGCAAATTATTAGCCATTTAGATATTACCCCTTTGTTATAGGAGATTGATGTGAGTTTAAATGATCAATGGATGCAACGAGATTTAGCGGTGTTATGGCATCCATGCACACAGATGAAAGATCATGAGCAATTACCATTAGTGCCTGTTAAAAAAGGTGAGGGCATTTGGCTAGAGGATTTTGATGGCAATCGTTATTTAGATGCTGTCAGCTCATGGTGGGTCAATGTGTTTGGTCATGCTAACCCACGTATTAATGAACGAATTAAACAACAAGTTGATCAATTAGAACATGTCATAATGGCAGGTTTTACCCATCAGCCTATTATTGAGCTATCAGAACATTTAGTTGAGTTAACACCAAAAGGATTAGATCGTTGTTTTTTTGCTGATAATGGCTCATCTTGTATCGAAATTGCTTTAAAAATGAGTTTTCATTATTGGTTAAATCAGGGTCAACCTGCTAAAAAGAAGTTTATTACCTTAACTAATAGTTATCATGGTGAAACAGTAGCTGCTATGTCAGTGGGTGATGTATCACTGTTTACAGAAACTTATAAGGCTTTATTATTTGATGCTATTAAAGTCCCTTCACCCGATTGTTATTTAAGGGAAGAGGGTATTACAGCAGAACAGCATTCTTTAATGATGTTTAAAGAGATGGAGCAAGCCTTAGCAGAAAATCATCAGCAAGTGGCTGCAGTTATTGTTGAACCATTAATACAATGTGCAGGTGGTATGCGTATGTATCATCCAATTTACTTGCAAAAATTAAGAGAGGCTTGTGATCGTTATAATGTTCATCTTATTTTTGATGAGATTGCAGTAGGATTTGGTCGTACAGGTACCATGTTTGCTTGTGAGCAAGCTGGTATTACCCCTGATTTTTTAAAACAAGAGTATGATTCCTTAATGGTATTACA
>JBEBWU010000388.1:0-3128 GCA_040391985.1 Entomomonas sp.
GACCTAAAGATTGCTCCTGCAACGCATTAGAACGAATAGCCGCAATCTGATCAAAACAAACATCCAACACTTGAGCCATCTCTTGATGAGTTGTCATATAATCGTCAGGCTCTGATACTTCCACCCAGTGTGGCTCATAACCATAGCCAGTAAACAAGGCTTCAAGCTCTTCGTTAGGTATTCGTGAAAGTACGGTTGGATTTTGAATTTTATAGCCATTCAAATGCAGTATAGGTAATACCACGCCATCAGTTAATGGGTTTAAAAATTTGTTGGAATGCCAACTAGTGGCCAAAGGGCCTGTTTCAGCTTCTCCATCACCAACCACCGCAATGATGACTTGGTCAGGATTATCAAATGCTGCACCATAAGCATGGGATACAGCATAGCCAAGCTCACCACCCTCATGCATAGAGCCTGGTGTCTCGGGCGCCACGTGCGAAGGGATTCCCCCTGGAAATGAAAATTGCTTAAAAAGCAATTTCATGCCCTCCTCATCTTCAGATACATTAGGGTAATATTCTGAATAAGTACCCTCCATCCATGCATTAGCAACCAATGCTGGTCCACCATGTCCAGGGCCAGTAATGTAAATCATATTTAAATCGCGCTCATTAATAATGCGGTTTAAATGTGTATAAATAAAATTTAACCCAGGTGTAGTACCCCAGTGGCCGAGCAATCTAGGCTTGATGTCTTGCAAAGTCAAAGGTGTTTTAAGTAAAGGATTATCTTTCAGATAAATCTGCCCTACTGATAAATAATTGGCTGCTTGCCAATAAGCATGCATTTTTTCCAGTAAAGTTTGAGAGACTGTTGATGACATATTCGGCCTTTTTGCTATGAGGAGTTTCTAAACGCTATATATCTATGCTTTTAGGTTAAAACAATTGTGCATATAATAGCCTTCACTTACAAGTATCAAGTTTAACCTGATTTTTCTTACTAATCTTTTATTGGTCTAGTCCGCAATCATTGATCTTCTTATATATGGGCAATTAATTATTTACAACGATATAAAAGATTACTATAGCTTATACATAATAAACTTATTCTTCTATTTTATTTGACCTATTATAACTTGGCAGCACAATTGGTATTGTGTGATATTCAAGCTGAAAAAACCTATAGTTATTTCAATGGCTTAATATTCAAGTTAGGAGTTCGTTTTCCGCCCCAATTTATTTTTCTATCAGTACTCATAAAAACTCATTAAGTCGTTTAATCACCTATGATTTATTCGTTTTTTCAATGAGTATTAGTCGAATTTTACTTTTCATTTTTATCTAAAAATATTTAAGTTTTATCAATCAAAAGCCAACACTATCTTTTTATTATTCTTATCCTATATATTGAGTAATAGCCAAATTTAGTTGGCTAAATATTGATTAAAAAACTTACTACTTTCGTTAAAATATCTTTTTGCTTCTGGTGCATCAACGTTCATTAGGTATTGGGCATGAGACAAGCCTTCGAAAACAATTAAGTCAGCAATATTTCCTGCTTCTCTTAATTTAAGATGCATTCTTATTGTATTGCTGAGAAAAAGATCACGTGTTCCTGTCACTAATAATGTAGGAGGAAATCCCTGAACATCGCCGTAAATTGGTGAGAGCAATGGGTCTTTCAGATCATGTCCGTTTGCATAAAGTTTTGCTGCATCAGCTAACCAACCGTCATAGCTAACAAGTACATTATCAATACCTTCATGAGTGAAATAAGAGTCTCCTGTTTTAGTCATATCAGTCCACGGTGTGCCAACCATAATCGCTGCAGGTAATGGTAAACTTTCGGCTTTTGCACGCAATATTAAAGCTAATGTCATTCCACCGCCAGTAGAGGTACCGAATACACCGATATTTTCGGCTGGATAGGTTTTAAGTAGCTCACGATATGCTTTTATAGCATCATCTATTGCAGCTGGAAAAGGAAAGTCAGGTGGCATACGATAATCAATCGAAACTACTTTAATATACCCATAACCAGCCATCATAATTGCTTCATCTGTACCTGCTTCACCTGGATTTAGCACATAACCACCTCCATGCAAGTGAAGTAATATACGGTTCTTATTTTCTGGACGTATTTGCTTTGGTGTTACCATAAAACCTTTCACATTTGCTAGCTGTATTGGCTCCACTGCAACCTGCATTTTATGGCGTAAATTGGGCAAGTACTCTTCTATTGTGACTTTGGCTATCTGATTAACCCAAACTTTCCATTCATCTGTTGTTTTAGAATGATCATTCCAGAAAGGAGTTGGTGGTCCTGCAACCAATGAACGAATTTCAGGGCTAACAGTTTCTGGAATAGGAAAATGGCGAATTTCAATAGGTTGAGCTAATGTAAATGTACTCCAGTAAATGAATAAAGCTAAAGTATATTTCATTCTGTTTTTCATTATTTAACGAGACCATTCTGTAATGTGTTTGTAAAATCAATCTACTCTTTCAATAACAGCCGTAAAATTGTCACGCATTTCAGCTAATTTTTCTTTGCCCGACTCAATATGACCTAAAGTATACAATTGACTGTCCGTACCATAACCTCGATAAAATATGGCAATATTTCCCCACGGTGCATAGTAGGTAAAATCACCACTGAGTTGACTGGATGGCAACATATTTTGGGTATTTAATTTTTTTGGTGGATAAGCAATTTTTTCTGCATTTGCATAGTCTGAAAATTTTAAAGTTAGAGGTAGTTGTGCTAATAAATCTCGGCTTGCTGATGTATCAAACAGTCTTATAATCACTTCTTCATTATTCAATACAACTCGAATATGGGCGATAACAACCTGTTGTGAAGATGACTCATTTAAGTTAGATGTCGTTGCTTTTACACCAAGCGATAATATTGCGGCGATACTTACTAATAAAGTGGAAAAAAGTTTTCTTGTCATAGCATCTAACCTCTCATCTTGAACTGAAAAAGGGAGACCAATACCACATCTCCCCATACTAATTACTATTTCAAATTAGCTTTAAAAAATGTTGTCAACTTATCAAATGGAATCAGATTAACACGATCATAAAGATCAACATGTCCTGCGTTTGGAGCGATATAAAGCTCTTTTGGTTCAGCCGCCAGTCTATAAGCATCTTCACTAAACTCGATTGAATGTGCAT
>JBEBWU010000389.1:0-3125 GCA_040391985.1 Entomomonas sp.
TTGTTCTTTGAGTACCATGAATAATAAAGCTATTATAAAAGTTATCTTTTTTCTCATTAACCTCTAACCATAATACATTTGGAGTTATAGAAGACTCAAAACCACTAGCTGTTACTGGTCCTGAACCACCACTAATATCAATTTCAATAGAATAAGGTTGTCCAACTATAGCATTTGGCAAATTATCAGGGGTAAAAACTACTTGTGGAGTACAACCAGTTAATAGCAGAATTGAAATTATTATGTTTATATAAAAAATAATAGTCTTTTTTTTCATAAATACTAAGATATTTTAGTAAATACCATTCCTCCATATGTATGTTTCAAGAATTCACCCAATGTAATATCATCTTTTAAGTATTGTTTCACATTCCCCCATGAAAACATCTCTAACTCAACCAATGTTGATAAGCTAGTTGTAGTAGTTACCTCTGCACCCAATGGGTCTGTCAATTTTGCTCTTTTAACTCTTAATTTATCATTCCATGTTATCCAGTGACTTTTAGCACTCATCCCTAAGAAAGTTACACCTCCTTTTAGCATTGCTCCTGATATTAAGGTAATTAAATGCTGACTATCAGGTTTTATATAATGATTTAACTGACAAACATCTGTTAAATTGCTATGCCAGCTATAAGAAATATTATCAAACAATGTCCTACAACCTATTTTATGAAACCACTTTTCTATTGTACCTGCCAATGTAATACTTGAAATATTAACCATAGGTCCTGTTGGTTTATTTATAGCAAAAGTAGTATCTGTATCAACTAAACTAGCTAAGCTTATCCAGTCAATAACTGGAACTCTAGGATCATTATTTGGATAAAAAAAGCTTTCTGGATGTCTTGTTCCCTTACTAGGCTTAATCTTTAAAGAACCTATTTTAGTTTCACCCGTTTCCCATAACTCCTTTATTACTTGCTGATAAATATCTGGCCGATCTTTTTGTAAACAATAAAAGAAAGATGCTGCCCCACAGAGCATCGATCTATCTTGCCAAGGATAAAATCTTACTCGGTCTCTTTCAGCCTGCTGCTTTAATATTGTTTGGTTTATGGGGTCCTCTTCAGGTAGTTGATAGTTAATAATTAGTCTTGTCGGCACTGGCCTAGTCATTCTAATTTTTAATTCATCTTCCACCTTTTGCTTAGTAAAGGGGTCTAGTGGATCGCCTATAGGGTGTTCTTTTGCTTCAAATATTCTTGGTTTAGAGGATATATTTAATTTATAAATATTGACTTGCCCTTGTTCCGCTTTTTTAGTGTCTTGGGCCGTTTCAAAATATTCAAATTCCCTTGAAGCACTCCAATCTTTATCGGTTGTTTGAAAACCCTTTAGTGGCATTATTGCGGTCATAGGGTCTTGATTTATTTTGATATATTCAACACCCACTTTACGATAGAGGTTGATAGAGAGTATATAGCAGGTTTCTGGTGGGTCGCTAATATCTAGTGAGGGATGAGATTGAGTTTTATTGCCTGCCTGTAATTGGCGTTTGCCTGTAGGTCTTAAAGCATAAGTTTCGTTACCTGACCAGTCCGTTTTATAAAGCTCCATATCATAGTAGAGATTTTCAGAAGCTGTATTAGTTTTTATTGCTGCAGAGATATTGTATATAGTCATTTTGCTTTACCTGTTAGGTAGTAAGGAATTAAGGTAATAACAAAATAGCGATTAAAAGCAGTAGCTATAAGCATTGGGGATTATCCTTTTCCAATTATTAACCCCTAATAACAGCTAAATACTGAGGGCAAACATAAGCAAGTAAAGCTGACTTGTATCTATAATGGGTGACTAAACCCATACTCTATTTATCTAGATAGACTGTAATAATTAAACATCACCCTATTATAAAAAACAAGCGTTTCGTAAATCAGTAGAGATTTCTTATAATATTTCCATTATACTATTGGTCAACTAGTTTATTATCACCATTTTATACAGGCTTTAGCTGTTCTAATTGGAATAAGCAATTGATTTCATTCACTCAGCAGTAAGAAGACACGGATGAGCTACGCAGATTTCTTTATTTTATTAAGTGCCTATATTGGTGTCTTTGTTATATTGGGACTATTCTCTTGTGCGGTCGCTAGACTCCTTAAGCGGAGTGATTTTAGCAACGTTACTAATGCACCTATTTCATCTAATAAGATTCTTTTAACATTATCAGTATCTTGTTCTCTATTATTAATTATTCCGTTAATTGTTATTTGTGTGGTTGATCACCAACACTTTATGCTACAACAAAAATACTGTGTTTATACAACAGTAGATACGGTTACTTTCTTTCAGGTATTACATTACCCTTCACACCATGTATTTTTAACTATTACAGGGGTTTTATTCACTGTTTTAGGTTATTGCTTGGGTATTATTAGTTATAACATTGGTTATAAACGACAAGTAGCGATGTTCTCAATTATTATTGTGAATATTATTAGCTTTGCTATCTTTTTAGTGGTAATGCACGATATTGCATTACTTACTGAGCATTTAATTAGCTTTTGTCAGGCTTTATCTGTAAAACCATAGGTTCACACTACAACCTGTAATAGTGATATTACAGGTTTAGTTGTTAATACTGACTATTTTCCTACCTCTAATACCAACTTTTTAAACTTTAATGCTTGTGGTGATAAGAACTTACCGCGACGCTGAATCAGCCCATAATGCCGTTTAGGGAAATAATGTTCCATCGAAATTCCTGTAATTTCAGGATCATCTAGCTGGCAGGCTTCTGTCACAATAGCAATACCTAGCCCTGCTTTTACATAACGTTTAGCTGCCTCACTACTGGAAACAGTTAATCTAATGGGGCACTCTAGTTGATGTTGTTGAAAAATAAACCTTACTGCCCACCATGTGTAGGAGTGTTCAGGCGGTACAATGAGGCCATATTGGGCTATTTCTCTTAAAGTAATCTCGCCTTCAGTGAATTTACTTAGGGGGTGATTAATAGGAATAATTAGAATCGGTGAAAATTCAAAAATAGGATAGAACAGTAGTTCATCATTTTCTGCTGATAAGCTACCAATAGCAAAATCAGCTTCATCTGATAACAATAGATTGGGAATATCTTTAACAATGGTGGATTGGGTAATAATCCTAATAGCTGGGTATTG
>JBEBWU010000390.1:0-3124 GCA_040391985.1 Entomomonas sp.
TTATATAACTAAATAGTTGTTTGTAAATTTACTTCAAAGTTATGTAGGTTACGATTATTAATACCCACTAAAACTGTGTCTAACACAGCTAAAGCCCTTTCTAACTCGTGCTGACTATGTACTTCCACTAATACATCTAAGCCAACTTCTCTAGCAGTATCCTCCAACTCTTTCATTTGAGTATCCGTTAAAGCAGCCACAATAAGCAAAATACAATCTGCTTCAATAGCTCTTGCTTCAACTACTTGATAAGGATCAACCATAAAATCTTTACGTAATACGGGCAAATCACAGGCATTGCGAGCATCTTGTAAATAAGCTTCAGATCCTTGAAAAAAGTCTCTATCTGTTAGTATAGATAAGCAACTGGCGCCACCAGCCTGATAACTTTGAGCAATGTCAGCAGGATAAAAAGGATCACGAATCACCCCTTTACTTGGTGAAGCTTTTTTAATTTCTGCAATTATTGCTGGTTGCTTATTAGCTGCCTTTTCCATCAACACATTAGCAAAACCACGAGCAGGAGAATTATTTTTAATTTGCTCATACAGTTGACCAATAGCGTTTTTAGCTGAACGCTCTGCTACTTCTTCAAACTTTCGAGCAATTATTTTTTCTAATATTGTTGGTAAGCTCACCCTTCATTCTCCTGTTTATAAATCTGTGTAAAAGCAGCCAATTCATTCATTTTTTCTCTTGCAAGACCACTATACAAAGCATCTTGCGCCAATTGTACTGCCTCTTTTAAATCCGTTGCATAATCTGCCGCATAAAGCGCAGGAGCCGTATTTAGAATAATCATATCTGCTGCTTTTTTACCTGCTTCAGTATGACGACGACCTAAAGCATCCTGAATTAAAGCTAATGACTCTTGTGAATTAGTAACAGTTAAACCCACTAGTGTTTGGCTTTTTAAACCTATCATCTCTGGTTCTAACCAATATTCTTTTACTTCATCATCTTTTAGTTCTGCAACATAGGTAGCTGAAGCCAAGCTAAACTCATCCAAGCCATCTCGTGAATGAACCACTAAGGCATGTTTACTGCCCAACCTTTTTAAGACTTCAGCCATTGGCCTACACAATGCTTGACTAAACACACCAATAACATGATGCTTAACACTAGCTGGATTAGTTAATGGCCCTAATATATTAAATAATGTACGTAACCCTAATTCTTTACGTGGTACTGCTGCGTAATGCATAGCTCTATGATGATCTTGTGCAAACATAAAACCAATACCAATCACTTCAATACAGCGTGCAATTTGCTCAGGAGAAAGGTGTAAATAGATACCTGCTGACTCTAATAAATCTGCACTACCTGAGTTACTAGAAACTTTACGATTACCATGCTTAGCTACTTTTATCCCTGCTGCTGCCGTTACAAATGCTGTTGCAGAGGATACATTAAAAATATTGGCACCATCTCCCCCTGTACCTACTACATCTACAACCCCTTCTAGTGAAGGAAGGTTAACTTTCAAAGATAGGTTAGACA
Organism: Entomomonas sp.; assembly: GCA_040391985.1. Classification (GTDB taxonomy): domain Bacteria; phylum Pseudomonadota; class Gammaproteobacteria; order Pseudomonadales; family Pseudomonadaceae; genus Entomomonas. The sequence goes on from JBEBWU010000390.1 coordinate 1,501, forward strand.
TTGCTTGTACAGCACCAACTATTTCTTCAATGGTTTCGCTTTTCATACGAAGGCCCATCATAAAAGCGCCAATCTGTGCCTCAGTGCATTCACCCGTCATAATTTGGTGCATAACCACTTGCATTTCTTCAGTGGTTAAATCTAGTTGATTAACTATACGACTTAGTGCTTCTCTAATATCCATTAACGCGTTCCTCCTTGTTGTTTTAAGAAATTCGCTAACATTTCATGACCTTGTTCACTTAAAATAGATTCAGGATGAAATTGTACGCCCTCAACCATTAACGTTTTATGGCGCAATCCCATTATTTCATCTTTTTCACCTGTCGCCGTTTCTGTCCAAGCAGTAACTTCCAAGCAATCAGGTAAAGTATCTAAAGCCACTATTAATGAATGATAGCGTGTGACTGTTAGTGGATTCTTTAACCCCGCAAAAACACCTTGATTAGTATGGTATACAGGACTTAATTTACCATGCATTGGTTCCCTTGCCCTTACCACTTGACCACCAAATAATTGACCTATACTTTGATGTCCCAAACATACCCCAAGAATAGGTAACTTACCTGCAAAATGTTCAATAACCGCCAATGAGATGCCTGCTTCACTAGGTGTACATGGACCAGGAGAGATAACAATACGCTCAGGTTGTAATGCTGCTATTTCTTCAACCGTTGTTTCATCATTACGTAATACCTTGACCTCAGTACCTAATTCACCAAAATATTGGACTAGGTTATAAGTAAAGGAATCATAGTTGTCTAACATTAATAACATTTTCTTGCTCCTTTACTTAGTTTGACCAGCTAATATAACCGCTTTAAACATAGCTTTACGTTTATTAATAGTTTCTTCCCACTCTAAGGCAGGCACAGAATCAGCAACAATACCACCGCCCGCCTGTACATGTAATTCACCATTTTTAATAACAGCTGTACGAATAGCAATCGCAGTATCCATATTACCATTCCATGCTAAATACCCTACAGCACCACCGTAAACACCGCGTTTTACTGGTTCTATTTCATCAATAATTTCCATAGCTCTGATTTTAGGAGCACCAGATAAAGTACCCGCTGGTAGAATAGCTCTCAACGCATCCATTGCCGTTAAATCTTTACGTAACTGACCCGTTACATTAGATACAATATGCATTACATTAGAATAACGCTCGATAATCATCTGCTCAGTAACTTTAACACTACCAATTTCAGACACACGACCTACATCATTACGACCTAAATCAATCAGCATTAGATGTTCAGCAATTTCTTTAGCATCACTTAATAAGTCTTGTTCTAAAGCGACATCCTCTTCTGCTGTTTTACCGCGTGGCCGAGTACCAGCAATGGGGCGCACAGTGATTAACTCATCCTCTACCCGCACTAATACCTCTGGTGAACTACCTACCACATGGAAATCAGTGAAGTTGAAGATATACATATAAGGTGTTGGATTAAAACAACGCAATGCTCTATAAAGATCAATAGGCGCTGCATCAAAGGCTACTGACATTCGCTGTGAAGGCACAACTTGCATACAATCACCTGCACGAATATATTCTTTAATAACCACTACTGCTTTTTCATAATCTTGTTGAGTAAAACTAGCTGTATAATTTAAT
>JBEBWU010000391.1:0-3122 GCA_040391985.1 Entomomonas sp.
ATTAACGTTATTGTCTGATGGTATTTTGGATTTATTACCTGGTAATGATCTTAAGGAAAAAGAGATATTGCTTCCCAAATTGGTTGCAGAAAATGATGGTTCGTTGGAGTCATTATTAGATGTATTAGGTTTGGCAGAGTTAGAAGCATCACCAGATGATATATCATTATTGTTTATACGCGGAAACGCCATATGAGTATTGAGCATTCAACAGGGAAGATTTTATACACTGAACAGGATGATCTATTTGTTTTAAAATTAACAGGAGATGTTCGTTTAACATTATGTACAGCTCTTGATACAGCAATTTCTAAACTGTTTGCTGAAAATAAATTTAAAGGTGTTACTTTAGATTTAACCGATGCAGTAAGTTTAGATAGCACAACATTGGGATTATTAGCTAAGTTATCTATTTTAGCTAAGCAATCAATTAATGTTTTGCCTACCTTAGAAACTTCTAATGAAGATATTATTCGTTTATTAGATTCTATGGGTATAAAGGATTCTTTTGATATAACAGAAGGTAAGCAAGAACAATGGCTTGACCTCAAAGATTTAACTTCTGATGTTTGCTCTGAAGCCTTTGTAAAAGAGAAAGTATTAGAAGCACATAAAATTCTAATGGATGTTAACGATAATAACAAAGCAGCATTTAAAGACCTAGTGAGTACTTTAGAAGCACAATAAATAAAATGGCACGATGTTTAATCAGAAAAGACCACTTATAAGTGGTCTTTTTTATGGGCGTTAATTTTTAACACGTTGTAAACGAAGCCGTAATTTACGATTAGAAATATGCTGTGCATAAGCATTACCGCCAACAGCAGTAGCAATCCCTATGATTACAATAGCAAAGAATACTTGTGTGGGTAGGGAGGTTAAATAGCCTGTTACAGAGGCAATTACTAAGCTGACAGCAATTAGTACTAAAACAACACGAGGCACTATGGTGATATAAAAGCAGGGATTACCAAAGTTAGCAAAGCGATTTCTTTCTTCTTCATCTACTAGTGCAACTGGGTTTTTACAAAAGGGACAACTAATACTTTGTTCAGCACGTAATGCTTGTTGTTGCTTGGAATTAAGATGAAAAGGTCTTTTACAGCAATCAGGTAGGCCTTGGGCTCCTAATACAAAATTAATCATAAAGGCTCAATCATTCGTTAAAAAGTAAATTAATTAATAGTGGTTATCTACTATAATAACATCATAAAGTAAAAATAAATGCGTTTACTAGTAATTTAGCTGATGAGTTTAGGCAATGGCGGATAAAGTAAGACGGTTTTGGGAAACTAAGACTTTACAGGAAATGACCACAGAAGAGTGGGAAGCACTATGTGATGGTTGTGGATTATGTTGTTTACAGAAATTACAAGATGATGAGGATGATTGTGTCTACTACACACGTATTGCCTGTAAATTGCTGGATTTAAAAACTTGTCAGTGTCAGCATTATATTGATCGTAAACGATATGTAGCTGATTGTATTCAGCTTACTGTAAAAGATATCGATAGTTTTCATTGGTTACCGCCTACGTGTGCTTATCGTCGATTAGCTGAAAATGATAAATTACCTGATTGGCATCCATTATTAACGGGTGATCCAGAAACTACTATTAAATCGGGCATTACTATGTCAGGTAAAATGTTAAGTGAAACTAAAGTCAGCGAAGATAAATGGGAAGATTATTTAATTTTTAGGGTAGGATAAGTATATTATTTATTAAATAGTGGTCATTACTTCATACTTAAACTAGGTATGGATGGATAGGTTACAGCAGCTTGATTCAATTTCGTAATGTAGGTATTATAGGTCGCTTAGGCAGTCAACAGGTTATTGATACAGTCTTTCGGCTGAAACAATTTTTATCAGAGAAAAACCTACATGTGATGTTGGAAGAATCCATTGCTGAAGCAATCTCTGAACATGATATGCAAGTAGCATCCTATAGCCTAATGGGGGAAAGCTGTGATTTAGCCATTGTGGTTGGGGGAGATGGTAGTGTACTTGGTGCAGCAAGAGAATTAGCACCTTATAATATTCCTTTATTGGGTATTAATCGTGGTAATTTAGGTTTTTTAACAGATATCAAACCTGATGAGTTAGAAGCTCAGATAACAGAAGTGCTAGAAGGGCGTTATATTGTTGAAGAACGCTTTTTATTAACTGCTCAATCCTATCGTAACGATCAATCTACGGGGTGTGCTGATGCGCTAAACGATGTAGTACTGCATGCTGGTCAATCAGCACGGATGATTGAGTTTGAGATTTTCTTAGATGGTCAGTTTATTAGTAGTCAACGTGCGGATGGTTTAATTATCTCTACCCCTACAGGTTCTACAGCCTATGCGCTCTCAGCAGGTGGTCCGATTATGCATCCTAAGTTAGATGCTATTGTAGTGGTGCCCATGTATCCACATACACTTTCTAGCCGTCCTATTGTGGTGGATGCACGTAGTGAATTAAAAATTGTTATTTCTCCTAATATCGATATTCATCCACAAGTTTCCTGTGATGCACAAAACCATTTATATTGCGCACCTGGTGATGTCATAACGGTTTCTAAAAATAGGCATAAAGTTAAGTTATTGCACTTATTAGGTTATAACTATTATGAAATTTGTCGTAATAAGCTTGGTTGGGGTAGCCGTTTGGGGAGGGAGCACGATTAATGTGGCTTGACCCAAAGAGGGGATACGACATTATAGGAGATATACACGGTTGTGCTAATGCGTTAAGCCAGTTATTAGAACAATTAGGCTATAGCAAGCAAAACGGTGTTTGGCGACATCCTAAACGAATGGCTTTATTTCTAGGGGATATTGTTGATAGGGGACCCCATATTAGAGAAGCCTTGCATATAGTTAAAGCCATGGTAGAAGAGGGGCAAGCTATTTGTTTAATGGGTAACCATGAGTACTATAGTTTAGGTTGGTTTACTCCGCGTCAAGATAATCCTGGTGAGTTTGTACATACTCATAATACAAGAAATAAACGCATAATTAATGAGACACTAGAGCAATTCGAAGCTTACCCTAACGAGTGGCAAGAGTTTTTACAGTGGTTTTATAGTTTACCTTTATTTATTGATGCAGGACGTTTTCGATTAGTTCATGCCTAT
>JBEBWU010000392.1:0-3115 GCA_040391985.1 Entomomonas sp.
TAAATACGGGTTAGTTAATAAAATACCAAAGAACTTTAGCTGGCTTCTTTGGTATGAAAAAATTACTTTTAAACTAATTAAAAATAGTGTGCTTAGATACTTCAGTTAAAATTTCTTGCAACACTTGTTCAATTGTTAGCGTGGTTGAGTCTAAGATAATAGCATCAGTTGCAGGCTTTAGAGGGGCAACAGATCTATTAGTATCACGTTCATCACGCTTTCTAATTTCATCAATAAGACTCCCTAATATAACATCTTCACCCGCTTTTTTCAACTGAATATGGCGCCTTCTAGCCCTTTCCTCAGCACTGGCAGTTAAAAAGAATTTTAAAGGCGCTGTAGGAAATACGATAGTTCCCATATCACGACCATCAGCAACTAACCCTGGCATTGTTAAAAACGCTCTTTGGCGTTGCAATAACGCTTCTCTCACCTTTGGTAAGGCAGCTACTTTAGAAGCACAACTACCCACTGACTCAGTACGAATCTTATCTGATACCTCTGAACCTTCTAACAAGATAGATTGTTTATCTTGGTTTGTATCAACCTTAAAAACAACATCTAAGCTTTCTGCTAACTGAACCAATGTATTTTCATCATCTAAAGCAATCTGATGCTTTTCGGCGGCTGTTGCCAATACCCTATAAATAGCACCTGAATCTAATAAGTTATAGCCTAAATGCTTAGCTAATAATGTAGCTATAGTCCCCTTACCAGAACCACTAGGCCCATCAATGGTGATTAAAGGTATTTGCTCTACTGCCATCCACTTTACTCCTGTTTTACATTAATACCACATTGCTGAGCCAATTCTAAGAAATTGGGGAAAGAAGTAGCCACGTTTTCGCAATCACGAATACGAACATCACCTTGCGCACGAATGGAAGCAACTACAAAAGACATTGCTATACGGTGATCTTCATGACTCCACACCTCTCCTGAGGTTATTTGTCCACCTTCAATAATAATTCCATCAGGTGTTGGTTCTGCTTTAATACCTAGAGTGATTAAACCGTCAGCCATTACTTGAATGCGATCAGATTCTTTTACTCTTAGTTCAGCAGCACCTGTTAATACTGTTGTACCTTTTGCACAAGCAGCTGCCACAAATAATACAGGGAACTCATCAATCGCTAAAGGAACTAGATCCTCTGGAATTTGAATACCTTTTAACTTTGCACTACGCACTCTAATATCAGCTACAGGCTCACCACCCACTTCTCTTTGATTTTCAAGAGTAATATCCGCACCCATTAGCTTCAAAATATCCAAAATGCCAGTACGTGTTGGATTAATACCCACGTGAGTCAACGTTAAATCTGCCTGTTCAGCGATAGTTGCTGCCACTAGAAAGAAAGCGGCTGAAGAAATATCTGCAGGTACATGGATATTAGTTGCTGTTAGTTTACCTTCTGGCTTAATCGTTACAGTTGAACCATTAACTTCAACAGGATAACCAAAACCTTTTAACATACGCTCAGTATGATCTCGAGTAGGAGCTGGTTCTGTAACAGAAGTTTCTCCAGAAGCATACATACCCGCTAGTAATAGGCAAGATTTAACTTGTGCACTGGCCATTGGCATATCATAGTGCATACCAGTTAAAAGATGTCCGCCCTCTATATTTAAAGGAGGTCTTCCTTCTGCTCCTGTTTTAATAACAGCTCCCATTTCTCTAAGCGGTTTCGCCACACGATTCATAGGACGTTTTGATAAAGAAGTATCGCCTGTTAATACAGAGTTAAAGGGTTGAGCAGATAATAAACCTGCTAATAAACGCATTGAAGTACCTGAGTTACCTAAATATACAGCTCCAGAAGGTGCTTTTAAGCCTCGCATACCAACACCATGAATAACCACTCTACCCTCGTCTGGCCCCTCAATAGCCACACCCATATCTCGGAAGGCTTGCAAGGTAGCTAACGCATCCTCTCCTTCTAAAAAGCCATCAACTGTGGTTACACCTTCCGCTAATGAACCAAAGATAATAGAGCGATGTGAAATGGATTTGTCACCTGGAACTTGCAACTGACCTGATAATTTTTTAACAGGTTTAGCAATAAAAATTAAATCTTTTGGTTGTTGAGATTTATTGTTCATATTAGCTCTATCTTCTAAAATCTTATTGAAATGACCACGTGCTGCTTTTGCTCGAGTAAAAACATCTAATAACTCTGTGCCATTTTTTTCCTCAACAGCCTTATAGAGTTCATTTAACTCTTGCATATAGCTATCTAAAATAGCTAGTACTGCTTTTTTGTTTGCCAGAAAAATATCATGCCACATGATAGGATCACTTCCCGCAATACGTGTGAAGTCACGAAAACCTCCAGCGGCATAACGAAAAATATCTAAATTATCATGATTTTTTGCTAAACAGTCTACTAAGCCGTAGGCCAGTAAATGGGGTAAATGGCTCGTAGCTGCTAAAATTTCATCATGATGTTCAACAGACATCTGTTCAACATCAGCCCCCAATGTCTGCCAAATACTTGTTACCAACTGTAAAGCTGTTAAACTGGTTTGATCATTAGGTGTCAAAATCACTTTATGATTAACAAATAATTCACTGTTAGCCGCCTCTATGCCACTACGCTCAGAACCTGCTATAGGATGACCTGGAACAAATATCGACAACTGGTCTGGCATCGCTAAACGCACAGCATTAACTATATTTCCTTTAACACTTCCCACATCAGTAATAACGGCTTTTCCTAAATCTAGCTCAGCCAATTGTGGTAAAAGTTTTTCTACTGCTAAAGTTGGAATAGCCAATACAATAAGGTCTGCATTTTGGCAGGCTTCAACAAGAGATGTAGTTGAATAGTCTATTACCTGATTTTGTATAGCTATTTGGCAAGTACCTACACTTGTATCAAAGCCTACTATTTGTTGACTAAGACCTCGCTCCTTTATTGCCTTGGCGAAAGAGCCTCCAATAAGCCCTAATCCTATTACAGTTACTTTATCCAATTTAGGGTAACTAAACTCTGTTATTGATTCAGCCACAAAAAAACCTTACTTATTAATTCTTATTAACTAAAATCAATAAGAATACCATTATGCAAAAACTAGTAAATTAGTATGATATAGCTATTAATAGAAAGTGAATAAT
>JBEBWU010000393.1:0-3095 GCA_040391985.1 Entomomonas sp.
GGAGCAAATTATGCGAATTATTCTGCTAGGGGCGCCTGGTGCTGGTAAAGGTACTCAAGCACGTTTTATTACTGAGAAGTTTAATATCCCACAAATTTCTACAGGTGATATGTTACGCGCCGCTGTACGTGCTGGAACTCCTTTAGGTTTACAAGCAAAAGAAATTATGGAACAAGGTAAGTTAGTTTCTGATGAGCTTATTATAAACTTGGTTAAAGAGCGTATTGCAGAGCCAGATGCTAAGAACGGTTTTTTATTTGATGGCTTCCCAAGAACTATTCCACAAGCTGAAGCATTGTGTGATGCAGGAGTTGATATTGATTATGTGGTTGAAATTGCAGTTGATGATGAAGAAGTAATAGAGCGTATTTCTGGTCGTCGTGTGCATGAATCATCAGGTAGAGTCTATCATATTAAGCATAATCCACCTAAAGTTGATGGTAAAGATGATATAACAGGTGAGCCACTTATTCAACGTAAAGATGATGTTGAGGAAACTGTTCGTAAACGTTTAACGGAATATCATCATTCTACAGAGCCATTAGTTAGTTTTTATCAAAATCTTGCTCAAAAAAATGGCAACCCTAAATATACACGTATTATGGGAGTTGGCACTGTTGATGAAATTACACAACAAGTATTACAAGCATTAAGTTAATATCAGTAAGATGATAGGTAATACTATCATCTCTCTTCAAGTAAAGAATTTATGACAACCTTATTAGCTATAGATACAGCTACAGAAGCCTGTTCAGTTGCTATATTGCATCAAGGCAAATTGTATTCTTATTATGAGGTAATCCCTCGATTACATGCACAGCAGATTTTGCCTATGATTAAAAAAGTCATGGCAGACGCAGGATGCTCGCTCTCTACTATAGATGGTTTGGCTTTTGGGTGTGGTCCAGGTGCTTTTACAGGAGTTCGTATAGCCACAGGAGTTATTCAAGGATTAGCATTTGCTTTAGATAAACCAGTAATAGCGATATCTGATTTGGCTGTTTTAGCACAACGAGCATGGCGTGAATATAAAGTGGAGCAGGTAGCTGTAGCCATTGATGCTCGTATGAATGAAATTTATTGGGGATGTTACCAACTACAACAACAAGAAATGTGCTTAATAGGCACAGAGCAAGTACTAGCACCAGAACATGCACAATTGCCAGAAATAAATAAAAATTGGTTTGGTGTTGGTACTGGTTGGAAATATGCAGAACAAATTCCTGCTAAGTGTGAAGTGGTAAATGATGGTTTATTGCCAGATGCTAGGGATTTATTAACATTAGCAGAATTAGCATGGCAAAGAAATGAAATGATTCCTGCTGAAAAAGTTGAGCCTGTTTATTTAAGGGATAATGTAGCTACACCTAAAAAGAATGTATTTTAGGTTTACTAATTAAACTTTTATAAACAAAGGGTGTTAACCATTTTTTATTATTAACTATATTTTTACGAATAATAGTGCCTGAAATAGGGTATTGAGTGCGTTTTAGGTCAAATAAAATGTGTTCAACGCCTTTGTGAGAAGGATTATGTTTTTTGAAGTATTGACTTAAATAAGCTGCAAAACCAGCCCCATAGAGTTCACTAGTAAATAGTGCATCTACTTCTTTATTCAATATATGATGGCATAGTTCACAAACAAACTGTCTGTGATCATTATCAGGGGAGCCATTAACTGGCATATCTATTGATAAGCGTTGTTCTTTATACCATTGTTGAGCTTGGATGGGGGAAACAACTAATTGAGTAAGTTCAGGAAAAATGCTTTGTAACCATTGTTCACGGTAGTTTGTCTCACAGTAATTAAACTCTGGTTTTGAGTAGCTGATCAGTATAGCTGTTTGGCATTGCTGCTTGGCAAAATGGATAAGAGCCTCATGTCCCTTATGCAAAGGAGAAAATTTACCAATCACAAGTCCTGTTTTATAACGCATCACCATATAATTTTCAATAGCTATTTAACCATTGTAGTATAGGTTTTAATTACAGATAAGTTATAGTAATAAATCAAAATATATTTAAATATTAGTTTAATAGAGACTTGTTTGAATATTAATAACCATTTATGCTTGTTCGCTATAACTTAATAGGTAATAAGAGGCAGTTTTCTTGGAAATAGTATGTGTCTAGTAAAGAAAATGATAATAACATTGCTAGTGTCAGCTCCATTATCAGGATGTGTGATGATGAACAGTCATCCTGTTGAAGTAAAATTAGAGAGCCTAGAATTTGTAAAAGCTAATCCATTTGAGCAACGTTTTAAGTTAAATATAAATATAAAAAACTCTCAAAGTAAAAAGTTATTTGTACGCACTTTAGATTATAAGGTGCTATTAAATGGTATTGAAATTAGCACAGGAGAAGAGCCTATTTGGCAAGATATCCCTGCGTTTTCAACACAGCAGTTTGATATTTTAGTTTCTACCAATATTTGGGGTGAATTAAAACCTATTATTAATTCAATCAAAGATACCAGAGAAATTAATTATTATTTAACAGGTAATCTAGTCACAGGAAGTTTATTTAATCAACGTATTTCCTATGTAAGACACTCCGGAACTCTTACCCCTGATCAACTTCCCATGAAAAAAATACAACGTTTACAAAAATTAGCACCAGCACTTAATTTTTAGTTTTCTGTAAGGTGACAGGGCATCAGTTCTTGTTGCATGGTGGGTAATTGTTGGGTTAAGTCGGTTAAAATTGTGTGAGTAAATAATAATCGCTTATCATTTGTTATTTTCAACCAATAACTACTTGCTGATTCAGGTAGATCTTCAATTTTTATAGGAATTTCTAACGCTTTAAGTTTATCCTGTATCTCATTATAAGCAGTTCCATCTGTAAACAGTCCTAAACTAATATTATCTTTTAATGGACCACGAGAAATGACTAGTGTATTAATAGAAGTATTACTAAGTTTCTCTAAAAGGGTTTGTTGTTCTATCACGCTGTTAGCTATTACATATAGATGAAATTTAGGTGTTTTTGTGATCTTAATAGGTGTTGGATTAATGTTACTAGTCACTTTTTCTAAAAAAGGATCAATAACTTCAAGCTGCTCTTGATTAGTAAAACCACCTAAATATAAA
>JBEBWU010000394.1:0-3092 GCA_040391985.1 Entomomonas sp.
CCCAGCAAGATATAACATTGCAGATTGAGCGTGGTCAGTTACAAAATCAGTTAGAACATTGGCGTCGGGAAGAGCGTGTTCAAAAAGATCAATTACATCAACTATCTATTAAGCTAAATGGTTTAGTAACTCAGCAACAGGCTATAGAACAGTCTTTACAACGGTTAAAACAGCAAATTGGTCGTTTACAAGAGCGTAAAGAGTTATTGCAATCTCAACTGGCTGAGGGTAGTGCACCTATTGAAGAGTTACGTTTTAGCCTTGAAGAGCAGTTAGAGAAACGCTTACAAGTAGAAGAAGAGCTAAAACAAGCGCGTTTGGCTTTAGAAGATGCAGATAGTTCGCTACGTGAAACAGAACAGCGTCGCACACGGGCAGAGCAACAGTCACAAGCTTTAAGGTCACAGTTAGAACAGCAACGTTTAGATTGGCAGGGTTTAAATGTCCGTAAAAAATCTTTTCAAGAACAGTTGCAAGAAGATAAATATGATTTGCACACCTTACTGCAAAATCTATCTGACGAAGCTAATGAAGCAGATTGGATAAAACGTTTAGAACAAATAACAGAACGTATTCAACGTTTAGGGGCGATAAACTTAGCAGCTATTGAAGAGTATCAACAACAATCTGAACGTAAAAACTATTTAGATGCACAAAATAATGATCTAGTGGAAGCATTAACTACTTTAGAAAATGTTATTCAAAAAATTGATAAAGAAACACGGCAACGTTTTAAAGAGACATTTGATAAAATTAATGATGGCCTGCAAAAACTATTTCCTAAAGTGTTTGGTGGCGGTATGGCATCACTGGAACTTACTGGCGAAGACTTGTTGAGTACAGGCGTAGCGATTATGGCAAGACCACCAGGTAAAAAGAATAGCACGATTCATTTACTGTCAGGTGGGGAAAAGGCTTTAACAGCATTGGCGTTAGTATTTGCTATTTTCCAATTAAACCCAGCACCTTTCTGTATGTTGGATGAAGTAGACGCCCCATTAGATGATACTAACGTTGGTCGTTATGCTAACTTAGTTAAAGAAATGTCTGAAAAAGTACAGTTTATCTATATTACCCATAATAAAATTGCCATGGAACAGGCTGATCAATTAATGGGTGTTACTATGCATGAACCCGGCTGTTCACGTTTAGTTGCAGTTAATATGGAGGAAGCAGTAGCACTAACAGAAGTGTAAGACAATGACAAAAATTGTCGCTAATTTGCTTTTATTATACTTTAGTATAAAGTGATATTTTATATAAGTAATTGTTTGTATTTGATAAATTGCTTTGGCATATTTTTTGAGAGATTGAAGCGTCACGAAAAAATCTAACAAATGCTCTATTGATCTCATAGCCGTTATTCATTTGATATAATTGCTCTAGAGGTAATAGGTTTAAAAGGATGTATTTTATGCTTAAACCTTCTCTCTTGTCCCAAACAGTTTCTTTATTAAGTATTAGTTTTGTCGCTTTTTCGGCTCATGCTGCATCCTGTGGTGGAGTTGGAACAGCTTTAGTTGTAAATGGTGCGGCTAATTCTTGTTCGGCAGATGATGCAAACTATAAGAGTATTTTAGTACAGGCTAATGCTGAGGTTACAGAAGATACAGCAGTAACGGTTACACCAGATACAGCATTACGCTATACCGGTATTAGGGTTGAGTCTGGTGGTAAATATATATTTGGCTCAACAAATGGTGTAAACACCTTAGATATAACTGCTTCGCAGAATGGCACAACCTATGGTGAAAGTTATGCGCTTTTTAGTACAGGGCAAAATAGTCTAGTTGATATCACAGCAGACAAAGTTAATCTTACCTCAGTTACTAGTAATACGGGTGGTGCTTTTACCTTTGGGATACGTGCCAATGATAATGGCAAACTTTTAATTGAAGCTGATGAAGTCAATGTTGATATGACCAAGACAACCACTAATAATGCAAGTGGTGTTGCTATTAGTGCTAATAATGGTGGTCAGCTAGAGATTAAAGGAAAAAATGGCGGAATGTCTTTAACTACAATAGTTATTGAAGGAAAGGATAGCCCTTATGGCCTTGGTTCGACAACTAACTCAAACAGAAATACTTTATTAAAATTAGATCTTGTAGATATTACAGTTACTGGTAAAAGTACCGTATTTTCACCTTCTAATTATAATGTGGGGGCTTATGCAGAAGGAACAGGGGCAAAGCTAGAGTTTTTAGGCGGAAAAATTGTTACTAATGCAACAGATTCGCTCTCTTATGCAGGTTCAGCGATACGTAGCAGAGATCATTCTGTCGTTAATGTGGTTGGATACGATACTTCATTGACACCTAATTATGTCGGTTTGGAAATATCTACAGCCAATATGGATGCTCGAGCTATTCGTGCTACTGGCGGTTCAGAAGTTTTTATTAATAAAGATGCTCAATCAGCAAACTTTGTTACTAAAATCACTACAACAGGTACCATATCAGATGGTCTAAATGCTGGCCGTTTACAACATAATGGTGAATATGCTTCTGTACGTGCAGGTTCTAAAATTGTAGTTTATGGTACTACAGAGATTGAAACGCAAGCTAACAACTCCTATGGTTTAAGATTAATAGGAGATGGTTCTTCCATTGAGCTATTAAAAGTAGCAGGCCAAACAGCAAGAAGTACAATTCATTCAAACAGTACAGCTATTCGTTATGGCTTTGCCAATGGCTATAATCAAGATGATAGTAATAATGTAGTAACAGGTGGTCAGTCTATTATTATTGAGAGTGCTGATATTACATCTGATGGAGCGAGCGGTAGTTGGGCCCGAAATAATACAGGCACAAATATACTGTCTGACACCAATGGTAATAATACTTGGACAACAGGAAATCTTATCCAAGTTGGTGATCACCAAGGTGATGTGGGTGTTCAAGGTGAGGGTGGTTACGCTATAACAGTTGCTGATGTCGTTAAGGATGGTGTATTAACGTTAAGAGATAGCACAGCAACGGCTGCGACAGGTAAAGATTTATTAAATGTTACCTATGGCGGAGGTACTACATTACTGACTGACAAAATATCCAGTAGTTTTACTTTAAATGCTGATTCATCGGTTTTAAAAG
>JBEBWU010000395.1:0-3091 GCA_040391985.1 Entomomonas sp.
AGTACGCCCACAACTTTCAAGTTGTTATTTAACAACGGTACCCGATGATTTATCAGGTATTTATAAAGCTATTCATGATAACGCTATGCTATCTAAGTTTGCAGGCGGTTTAGGTAATGATTGGACACCTGTACGCTCATTAGGTGCTTACATTAAAGGGACTAATGGTAAATCACAAGGTGTTGTACCCTTCCTTAAAGTAGTAAATGATACTGCTGTTGCTGTTAACCAAGGTGGTAAACGTAAAGGTGCGGTATGTGCTTATCTTGAATCATGGCATCTAGATATTGAAGAGTTCTTAGAACTTCGTAAAAACACAGGGGATGATCGTCGCCGTACTCATGATATGAATACTGCTAACTGGATTCCTGATTTATTTATGAAACGTGTTTTTGAAGATGGTTCTTGGACATTGTTCAGCCCATCTGATGTACCTGATTTACATGATCTTTTTGGTAAAGCATTTGAAGAGCGTTATGAGTATTACGAAGAGTTAACCAAATACGGCAAAATTAAAGCATTCAAAACAATGCCTGCCCGTGACTTATGGCGCAAAATGTTATCCATGGTATTTGAAACAGGTCATCCTTGGGTAACCTTTAAAGATCCATGTAATATCCGTAGCCCACAACAGCATGTTGGCGTGGTACATAGTTCAAACCTTTGTACTGAAATTACCTTAAATACTAATGAAGATGAAATTGCAGTATGTAATCTTGGTTCTGTTAACCTAGTAAAACATATTGTAGATGGTAAGTTAGATACTGAAAAACTAGCGCGTACGGTAAAAACTGCGGTACGTATGTTAGATAACGTAATCGATATTAACTACTATGCAGTACCACAAGCTAAAAACTCTAATGCTAAACACCGTCCTGTTGGTTTAGGTTTAATGGGCTTTCAAGATGCACTTTATTTACAGCATATTGCTTATGGCTCAGAAGAAGCAGTTAAATTTGCTGACCAATCAATGGAAGCTATTAGCTACTATGCAATTAAGGCTTCTTGTGAATTAGCACAAGAACGTGGTACCTACTCTACTTTTGAAGGCTCTTTATGGTCAAAAGGTATTTTGCCTTTAGATTCTATGGATCTTTTAATTGAGGAACGTGGTAGCAAATATATCGCTGTAGATAAGAGCACTACTTTTGATTGGGCACCTATTCGCGAGTTAGTGAAAAAAGGTATTCGTAACTCCAATATTATGGCCATTGCCCCTACTGCAACTATTGCTAATATTACGGGTATTTCTCAATCTATTGAGCCTACTTATCAAAACCTATTTGTTAAATCTAACTTATCAGGTGAGTTTACTGTTATTAATCCTTATTTAGTACGTGATTTAAAAGCACGTAACTTATGGGATAACGTAATGGTAAATGACCTTAAATACTATGATGGTAGCGTTCAACAAATCGAACGTATTCCTGAAGATTTAAAGAGACTTTATCAAACTGCTTTTGAAGTAGAACCCAAATGGATTATTGAGTCAGCTAGTCGTCGCCAAAAATGGATCGACCAAGCCCAATCTTTAAATATCTATGTGGCTGGTGCTTCTGGTAAGAAACTTGATGTTACTTACCGTATGGCTTGGTACTTAGGTTTAAAAACTACTTATTACTTACGTGCCCTAGCTGCCACTAGTACTGAGAAATCAACCATTAATACAGGCAAACTCAATGCTGTATCGTCTGCCATCGAAGAGCCACAAGCACCTGTTGCACCTGCACCAGTACCAAAAGCTTGTAGTATTGATGATCCAGATTGCGAAGCTTGCCAATAATCGCTGTACAACTATTTTCATATTATATTAGGCATTATCAGTTTTGATAATGCCTGCTACTCAGGAGATTAACTTATGTTAAGTTGGGATGATTTTGATAGTGAAGATGCCCCTAAAAAATCCACTAAAACAGCAGAAACAAATACCGCTACTAACCCTTCGGAAGAACAACTAAACCATGTGGGTGATGATTTAGCAATGGAAGCACGTGCTATCCATGCTGAAGATTCAGAAGACGTTAGAAGAGCTAAAGCAGCCCTCGATGAATTAGATATTCAAGCAGGTCTTGATGAGTTAGAAGGTACTTCTGCCCGTGTGCAAGTTGATGATAAACAAATGATCAACTGTCGTGCTGACCTAAACCAATTAGTCCCTTTCAAATATGACTGGGCTTGGCAAAAATACCTAGATGGTTGTGCTAACCACTGGATGCCACAAGAAATTAATATGACAGCTGATATTGCCCTTTGGAAAAGTCCAGATGGTTTAACTGAAGATGAACGTCGTATTGTCATGCGTAATCTTGGTTTCTTCTCAACGGCAGACTCATTGGTAGCCAATAACTTAGTATTAACTACTTATCGCTTAATTACTAACCCAGAATGCCGTCAATATATTTTACGCCAAGCCTTCGAAGAAGCGATTCACACTCACGCCTATCAATATTGTATTGAATCATTAGGTATGGATGAAGGTGAAGTATTTAATATGTACCATGAAATACCATCAGTGGCTAAAAAAGCAGCTTGGGGTTTAAAATTTACTCACTCTATTTCTGATCCTACTTTCAATACAGGTACATTGGAAACTGATAAACAATTTTTACGTAACCTAATTGCTTATTACTGTGTTTTAGAAGGTATCTTTTTCTACTGTGGTTTCAGCCAAATTCTTTCTATGGGTCGTCGTAATAAGATGACTGGGGTGGCTGAACAATTCCAATATATCTTACGTGATGAATCTATGCATTTGAATTTTGGTATTGATATGATCAATCAAATCAAAATCGAAAACCCACATTTATGGGATGAAGGCATGAAAGATGATGCTCGCCAAATGCTATTGCAAGGTACTCAATTAGAAATTGAATATGCGCGTGATACTATGCCTCGTGGTGTATTAGGTATGAATGCTAGCATGATGGAAGAATATCTAAAATTCATTGCTAACCGCCGCCTTGTACAAATCGGCTTAAAAGAAGAATTCCCTAATGTGACTAATCCTTTCCCTTGGATGAGTGAAATGATGGACCTTAAGAAAGAGAAAAACTTCTTTGAAACCCGTGTTATTGAGTATCAAACTGGTGGT
>JBEBWU010000396.1:0-3086 GCA_040391985.1 Entomomonas sp.
AGCTGCTGCCTTAAATAAGCAGACGAGCTATTTACATACGTGGCCTGAGAAGTTAGTAGATCAACAAGAACTTACTTTATTTAATGTATATTTGCAAAAAAGACTACAAGGTGAACCTATTGCCTATATTTTAGGTGAACAAGGGTTTTGGTCTTTAGATTTACAAGTAGGTAAACAGACGCTTATTCCTCGGCCAGATACCGAGTTATTGGTAGAAACCTGTTTAAATCATACGCCTAAAGATAAAGTGCTGCATATCCTAGACTTAGGCACGGGAACAGGCGCTATTGCCTTAGCTATAGCTAGCGAGCGGCAACTAGCTGAGGTTGTGGGTGTAGATTTTATCGAAGAGGCCATCCTGTTAGCAGAAAAAAATCGTGCAAGATTAAGGCTTACGAATGTAGAGTTTATGCAAAGTAATTGGTTTAGCCACTTAATAGATCAACAGTTTAATATTATTGTGAGCAACCCTCCCTATATTGCTAGTGATGATCCTCATTTAGTGGAGGGAGATGTGCGATTTGAACCAAAATCTGCATTGATTTCAGGAAAAGATGGTCTGGATGATATACGAAAAATTATTCAACAAGCCCCTGATTATTTATTAGAAAATGGTTGGTTGTTTTTTGAGCATGGTTATCAGCAGGCTAAAGCTGTTCAACAGTTATTGGCTGAACGTGGTTTTATTAATATCAGCACTTTTTATGATTTAGGCGGTAATGAGAGAGTAACCGGAGGGCAGTGGCTGTGATACTGACAGATGATGAATTACTACGTTACAGCCGACAAGTTTTATTGGCCGAAGTAGATGTGGCTGGCCAATTAAAATTAAAACAAAATAGCGTGTTAATCGTTGGTATGGGTGGTTTAGGTGCCCCTGTTTCTTTATATTTGACAGCAGCAGGTGTAGGTAAACTAATTTTAGCTGATTTTGACCAAGTAGATTTAACCAATTTACAACGGCAGGTAATTTATACTACAGATCAGGTTAAGCAACAGAAAGTACTTGCCGCTAAACAACGGTTATTAGCCTTAAATCCAACCATTGATATTGCAACAGTTGCTGAACCTATTGACGAAGAAAATATTAATCACTTATTTGAGCAAGTGGATATAGTTTTGGATTGTACAGATAATTTTTTAATACGAGATTTAATTAATCGTACCAGTGTATTAAAGAAAAAAATAGTTATTAGTGGTGCTGCTATCCGTTTGCAAGGACAAGTAACAGCTTTTGATCCTAACCAGAAAATTAGTCCTTGTTACCATTGTCTCTATGGTGAAGGAGACGATGAACAGTTAACTTGTGGTGAAGCAGGGGTACTAGGGCCTATGGTGGGCATTATTGGTAGCATTCAAGCATTAGAAACAATAAAAGCATTGGTTGGTTTTGGTCGTTCATTAGTGGGGCGATTAATCATATTTAATGGTTTAAATAGTGAGTTTCGAGAATTGAAAGTGATTAAAGATCCAGCTTGTAAAGTTTGTGGTGAGCAAAATGGCAAATAATCAAGCCATTGGTGTTTTCGATTCAGGGGTAGGTGGTCTATCAGTATTAACAGCTATTCATCAGCATTTACCTAATGAAAGTCTACTTTATTTGGCAGATACTAAATATGTACCTTACGGAGAAAAAGAGGCCGCATTTGTTATAGAGCGTTGTATAAAAATTACAGATTATTTTATTGCTCAGTCAGTAAAAGCGATGGTTATTGCTTGTAATACAGCAACTGCTGCTGCTGCAACAGTATTAAGAGAAAAGTATCCCCATTTGCCATTGATCGCTATGGAACCTGCTGTTAAACCAGCTAGTCAAGCAACGCGTTCTGGTAAGGTAGGTGTTTTAGCAACGAGTGGTACTTTAAAAAGTGCTAAATTTGCAGCCTTATTGGATCGTTTTGCCAGTGATGTAACTGTGTTTGCTCAACCTTGTCCTGGTTTAGTGGAGCGTATAGAACTAGGTGATTTAACAGGAACAGAGACACGTCAGCTATTAAGCCAATACCTACAGCCAATGTTGGATAATGGTTGTGATACTATTATTTTAGGCTGTACCCATTATCCTTTTTTACGTCCACTGTTACTGGAGCTACTTCCTACTGATATTCAAATTATTGATACAGGGGAGGCAGTTACACGTCATTTACAAAAGACTCTTACTCAATTAGATAAACAAGCAGATAAATCAAACCAACCAACTGTTGATTTTAGAACAACAGGCGATCTTGTAGTGTTTAATAAAACCTTATCTTGCTTATGGAAAAGTGATGTGACGACATCACAACATCTAGAGTTGTAAGTAATGAAGAAATAAAAAAGCCACTGTTATAGTGGCTTTTTAATAAACATAATTAGCTTAGCGAGTTAATGCCTCAAAAATCTTTGTAGCTACACTAGTTGCTGCTTCCTTTGGATTATTGCGAATATAGCTTTCTTGTTCACCAATAACTTTAAATAAACCATCTAATGCCTTATTGGTAACATAATTTTCGATTTTTAAATTATCATCTGCAACACCAAAAGTAGCTGCTTTTTGTAATACACTATCATATTGAGATGATAATGAAGATTTCGCTGTAATAGTTTTTACTTTAGGTAAGAACTTATTGAATAATTGAGTACGATTAGTTTTTTCAAGGTACTCAGTAGCTGATTGATCACCACCTGTTACAATAGCTTTTGCATCAGTAAAGGTCATTTGTTTGATACTGTTTAATAGCATTTCTTGTGCTTCAGGGATAGCGGCTTCAGCAGCAGCATTCATGCTGTTTTCTAACTGAGTAAGCTGATCTCCCAACCCAAACATTTTTAGCATTTTAGTGGTTGAGCCTAATTTACCAGGCAATTCAATTTTAACATCTGGGTTATTGCTAAATCCTCCTTGTGCACTTAGTTCCTTAACAGCGGTTTGGGCGGCCTGATTTAACATACTTTTTAAACCAGTGCTAGCTTCTGTTTGGCTAATAGTTGCTGCATTTGCATTTAGTACAACAGAGATAACAAAAAAGATAGCGGCATAGAAAAAACATTTTTTTACGATAGTCATAGCAAAACTCAGAAAGGATAAAAATTAGTTATTTATATAG
>JBEBWU010000397.1:0-3085 GCA_040391985.1 Entomomonas sp.
GGAAATAACAAATCTGGCTGATAATGATCAATATATTGATTTGCTTTGCATAATGGTGACTCGTCAGCTGGATGATAACTCATAATTAAATAGCTAATTCTTGTTTAATACTTGCAAAGGTACGCACCCAAGGTTTACTTTCTTGAATAGCTGCAGGTAATTTTTTAATTGCATCTTGCGCAGCAGAACGACTCGTAAATTCACCCTGAGTAATTACATAATCAATTTTATCTGCTCTTAAGCGTTTAAAATATTGGTAACTACCTGATTGTTTACGAATAAAATCTTGTGCCGCCTTTTCATTACTCGCTACACTAACTTGGATAGTAAAGTTAGTTCCTGTTTTACCACGATACCACGCATTACCCTGTGCAACAGGCTTTGCTGTTTCTTGAGGTTTAGTTACTTCTTGTGGCTTAGTAACAACTGGTTTAACTTCTGGCTTAGTAACAGTTTGGGTTTGAGTAACAACAGGAGGTGTAGGATCTGTTACTGTAGGAGGAGGTAACATTGCATTATCAACAACTGGAGTATCATTATTCAATGGTTGGTTATCAGATGGTGCGGCATTTGTTGATAAGGGTATATCTTGTGTAACTTGGCCAGAACCTGTATCACTTGGTAAATCTGCATAATGGCTAGCCACAATGGTAGGTTCTTGCTCTGTAGAAGGTGATTTTGAAAATAATAAAATGGCTACTAAAGCTACTGCTATTACACCTGCTATTGCTAAATGTTTTTTGGGTAACATTAACTTAGGTTTTGTTGCTTTTACTTCTCTTGTTGTATCAGAAGCATAAAGGGCACCATCATCCTCGCTTTCATCAAAATCATTAAACAATGAAGATTGATCTTGATGTTGCATATTTTCAATCAAGATATCTCTAGCCACTTGATTAATAACACCAGGCCAACCACCTGATTTTGTGTAAATCTCTAATAATTGCTCATCAGTAAATATACCTAAGTCTTGCCCTGCTCCCTCTAAACGCAATAAAAGATACTCTTTAGTTTCTTCTAAAGTATAAGGCGTTAATGGCAAATTAAAGGTAACTTCTTTAGCTAACGAAGAATTTTCTAATTGATCTAATAAATTTGGTCTAGCAAATAAAAATAAATGCAAGCTTGCTAAGTGTTCATTGGCTAAATTTAATAATAGTTGTATAACATCTTCTGATAACTGGTCTGCATCATCTATCATAAAATATAGACTGATACTTTGTTCTGACAACTTACTGATTTGTTCAATAATTGCTGATACTGTAT
Source organism: Entomomonas sp. (assembly GCA_040391985.1). GTDB lineage: Bacteria > Pseudomonadota > Gammaproteobacteria > Pseudomonadales > Pseudomonadaceae > Entomomonas. Next base: position 1,267 of record JBEBWU010000397.1, read on the forward strand.
TATCCGTTGCTTGTAGCTCTTCCACTAACAAAGCTAAAACATCTGAGACTTTTTCACAGTCAGCTGCTGAAACATTAATAATTTTTATAGTGTCTTTATTAACACTTGCTATCAATGCTTGCCTTAGTAGTGTTTTACCACTCCCTTTAGGCCCTGTTATTAACAACATCAACTGACTATGACGAGCTAAATGATGCAACTGCCCTAAAATAGTTTTACGCTGAGCAGGGAAAAATTTAAAGTTAGGAACTCTTGCAGCAAAAGGATCATGATCTAACTGATAATAACTTAAAAAAGGTTCATCTGCCCGTAACGTATTCATTTATTTAATCCGTCAAAATAGAGTCAAGCAATTGTTGATAATTAGTGGATAGTATAGCATTCAATATATCACTAGCAAATTCACTTGTTACTACTGCCTCACCTATTTTTTGTAATAAAACAAGACGTATTTGTCCATCTAAAGTTTTTTTGTCTACTCGCATATATTTTAAAAAATCATTTGTAGTCATATTAGCAGGTGGAACAACAGGTAAACCAGCTTTGGCTAATAATTTAATGCCTCTATCTCGATCTTGTGTTGATAACCAACCTAATTGCTTAGACATTTCTAAAGCCATTACTGTACCTGCTGCAACTGCTTCTCCATGCAACCAATTACCATATCCCTGATGAGTCTCAATAGCATGACCAAAAGTATGACCTAAATTTAAAATAGCTCGAATTCCTGACTCTGTCTCATCCATAGCCACTACACGTGCTTTAATATTACAAGACCATTCAATCGCTTTAATTAAACTTTGTGTATCCAAGTTTTTTAGCTGATCAATATTTAACTCTAACCAATCAAAAAAATCTTTATCTGCAATCAAGCCATACTTAATAACTTCTGCTAAACCTGCTGATAACTCTCTTGCAGGCAATGTTTGTAAGGTATTTATATCAATAATAACTGACTTAGGCTGATAAAATGCTCCTATCATATTCTTACCTAAATCATGATTAATCCCTGTTTTGCCACCTACAGAAGAGTCAACTTGAGATAATAATGTAGTAGGCACTTGAATAAAATTTACACCTCGTTGATAACAAGCAGCGGCAAAACCTGTCATATCACCAATAACACCACCACCCAAAGCAATTAAGGTAACTTTACGGGTACACTCTGCTTTAAGTAAGCCATCAAAAATCAGTTGTAACGTCTGCCAATTTTTATACTTTTCTCCATCTGGCAAAACAACACTTTCATATTGATAATCTACTAATTGAGATAATAGACTATCTAGATATAAAGGCGCTATTGTTTCATTAGTTACCACAACTACTTGATTACCTTTAATATAAGGCTCAAGCAATTCTTTTCGAAATAAGTTTTCACCAATAAAAATGGGATAGCTACGATCACCTAACTCTACTTGTAACCTATGCATAATAAATTCCAGATAAATAATAGAAGTAATTGAGTAGAACTTTACTACAAACCTAAAGATTCTAAAATATGTTGGATTAAAAAACGTGGATGACGCTCATCAGTTGTTATAATTATATGAGCTACTTGACGATATAACGGATCCCTTATAGCCATAAGGTCTTGTAATACTTTTTTAGGATCAGCCACTTGTAATAGCGGTCTTTGTTTATCTTTTGCTGTACGCGATATCTGTTGTTCAACAGAAGCATGTAAATAAATAACTGTTGTTTTATCAAATAATACTTGTCGTGTTTCTTCTCGAAGAATTGCACCACCACCTGTGGCTAAAACAAAACCATCATTACTTTCATTACAAATCTCTGTAATAATATTTTGTTCTCTATCTCT
>JBEBWU010000398.1:0-3066 GCA_040391985.1 Entomomonas sp.
GAACATTTACTTGCTCAGAGATAAGTTTAGGTGTCGTAACAGTATCTACTAAATACACAATACTATGATAATTAATACCACTATGTTCACTTAACCCAATTTCACAGGTACTACTATTGGAAACACCTTGCTTACAATGTTTAACAGCATCTTTTAGATGACGTAATGAGTGTGCATTGAGCTCTGGCGTGTTAAATCCTTTATCTCCAGCAAATCCACAGCAATGGATATCTTCGGGAATAACCACTTGTTTTGTAGTGCAACTTCTTACAATATCTAAAAATGCTTGATTTTCAGCCAAATGTTGACTACTACAAGTGATATGTAGTGCAATATCTTCTTCTATTGGGTGGAACTCTAAGCGCTCTAATAAAAATTCATGAATAAACTCTACAGAATCATAAACGTTCAGATTAATTCCTCGTGCTTTAATCGCCTCAATTACGTGTAAACTGCAAGAACTTGTATCCATATAGATTGGATCCTCGCCATTGCGACTGGTTACAAGCAATGTCTCTATTAACTCATCTAATTTCTTTGCTGCTTGCTCAGGGTATCCTTTAGACTCAAAAGGTTGACCACAACAAAGATCATTTACCCATTCAGGTAATACCACTTGATAACCTGCTTTTTGTAAAAGCTGCTTAGTTTTATCCACTAATTGGACTTGATTAATATCTTTTACTGCTGGCCCCATCATTCTGGACACACAGGTAGTAAAATAAACAACACGAGGTCGGCTATCTGTTTGTGGTGGTACAAACCTTAAAGGTTTTCCAGCAGTTGGCATAGCATTAGACCAACGAGGTATATGATTAAAGCTTAACTTACGAAGACCATGAGTAATTCCTTCCATCATAGGAGTACCCAATATATGTTGTGCTTTACCTGCTACACTAAAAGTAAAACGAGCACCTTTTAATACAGTAGCAAAATGGTTATCAATCCAGCTTGCCGCTTTAAAGTGCTTAGCATCATCCGCACGTAACTTTCTAATAAAATCACCCGTATTAATCTCTAAAGGACAACGCATACTACATAGTCCTGTAGCAGCACAGGTTTCTACACCATAGTAATGATATTGTTTTAGCAACTGAGTAACGTCTTCTCCTGCCCGCTTTCTAGCCTGAATATCACGCCAAATTACAATACGTTGCCGTGGAGACAGGGTTAAATCTTTAGCAGGACAAACAGGCTCGCAAAAACCACATTCCATACAACGATCAACTAAATCATCTGCTTCAGGTAATGGTTTTAAATTTTGTAAATGTATTTCTTTATTTTTAGATAATACAACATCAGGACTCAAAATATGTTTAGGGTCAAAAAGTCGTTTAATCTTCCACATTAGTTGCCAAGCTTCAGCTCCCCATTCTAATTCGACAAAAGGTGCCATATTACGGCCTGTACCATGTTCTGCTTTTAATGCTCCGCCAAACTCAACAGCCACTAACTGAGTAACATCGTTCATAAACGCAGAATAACGCGCTACTTGCTCTGCATTACTGAAATCCTGTGTAAACACAAAATGCAAATTACCATCTAAAGCATGACCAAATAGAATCGCCTCATCATACTGATGCTTATCAAACAACTCAATTAGACGGTTTGCCCCTTCAGCTAAGCGTTCTATAGGAAAGGTCACATCTTCAATAATTACCGTTGTACCTGTTTTACGAACACCACCTACAGCAGGGAAAGTGCCTTTACGAATAGCCCATAACTTGCCATATTCAGCAGGGTTTTGTGTAAAGTCTATTTTTTGCTCTGTAGAGAACTGCTTAATAGACTCCATAATTTGCTTTAACTGCTCATTTAATAAGCTTGGACTTACTGCACGCGATTCTATTAATAAAGCACAAGCATTCTCTGATAAAGTTTTCACCCATTCAGGTAAACCTGGTTTATTCTCTACAGAACGTAAACTACGACGATCCAACATCTCCACTGCAGAAACGGGTTGCTGTTTTAAAATAGGTACAGCCTTACAACAGGTTTCAATATCTGGGAATACAATAAAAGCACTCGCCTTAAAAGGATGTTCTGGTACTGTGTTATAGGTAACTGCGCTGATAAAACCTAAAATACCCTCTGACCCCACCATAATGTGTTTTAAAATATCAATAGGATCATCATAGTCCACCAAGGCATTAATCGATAATCCTGTAGTATTTTTTAAACGATACTTATGGCGAATTTTATCTGCTAGTTCTGTGTTAGCACGTGTATCTTTGGCTAATTGAGCTAACTCTTCTAATAACCAACTATGGCTTTGCTTAAAAGCTTCTACACTTTCTGATTTTTCAGTATCTAGTACTGTGCCGTCAGATAACACCACTCGAATGTCTTGAATCGTACTATAACTATTTTGAGCAGTACCACAACACATACCACTGGCATTATTGGCTAAAATACCACCTATTTTACAAGTATCAATAGAGGCTGGATCAGGGCCAATTTTCTGCCCATAAGGTAATAACCATTTGTTAGCCTGTGCTCCTATCACCCCTGGCTGTAAACGAATCTGTAAACCATCATTACGAATATCTTTACCATTCCAATGATCACCTAATACCAGTAATACAGAATCGGTAGAAGCCTGCCCTGATAAACTAGTACCTGCCGCCCTAAAAGTAATAGCTACTTGCTCTTTGTAAGCAGCCTTTAGAATAGCTATTACCTCTTCCTCACTTTCTACACGAATAACTAGTTTTGGAATTAAACGATAGAAGCTCGCATCTGTTCCATAAGCTAACGTTGCCATTGCATCAGTAAAACGTCGATTCTCTGGTATTAACAAATTAACAGCATGGATAAAATTATTTGGCAAATCAATTACGGTGTGCGCAGTCATAGTAAAACCTATTTGTTTTGTCCACTCAGGCAATAATAAATTATTATTAAAAATATAGTCTATTATATAACGCTTCTGTTGGTATCATTAAAAATCTTTATTTATATAGATTACCATCATCATTTATAGGCAAACATTACAAAATACTAGTAATATCTATTAGAATGCTATTTACTAAAAACTAACTAAATATACGAAGAGACTTTATGGAT
>JBEBWU010000399.1:0-3065 GCA_040391985.1 Entomomonas sp.
AATAAGTGCTGTATAGCTTATTAATGAATAACCTGCCACATAATAAAGTAATGCGCCACTGAGGCAAACACAAATAGCCTCAACACTAGCTATACCATCAATGCCATCCATAAAGTTATAGAGATTAAGTAGCCATACCAAATAAAATACAGCTAATATGGAAGTTATAACAGACGGTAAATTAATTCCTAAAATAATTAGATTTGGAAATCCTGAAAACCAATAAAGTAACCAAATAGCTGCAATAAAATGAGCCAATAAACGCCAACGTGCAGCGATATGCCCATGATCATCTAAAAAACCTATTATCGCAACAATGACACCTGCCCCCCATAATCCCCATAAAACAAATTCAGGAATTAATTGCCACCAATATAAAAAGGGTAATAGAAACAGAAAAACAATAACAACAACTACACCACCACCTCTAGGGGTAGGAATAGTATGAGAACTACGTTCATTTGGGATATCCATTAAGCTTTTTGCTAAAGCATAATTTTTTATTAAATAGGTTAATAAACCACTGACTAACGTAGCAATAACAATCAATATTAGTAATGACAAAGACATTATGCTTTATCCTTTAGAAAAGCATTAACTGTTTTTTCTAACCCGTGTTGAACAGTAACTTTTGGTGTCCAATCTAATAATGTTTTCGCTTTAGTGATATCCACCTGTAGTGAGTCGCATAATTGCCTCGCTATATTTTTTTTACCTACTACTGTAGCCATTAACCTTAGACAACTTACTGGAATTGGTATTAAATTAGCAGACTTATTCATTGCTTTAGCTACAGTTTTTAATAATTGAGGCGTAGATAAATCCTCTCCATCAGCTACTAAAAATACTTGATTAGCTGCTTTAGGGTGCTCCATAACCACCCACAATAAATCGACTAGATTATCTACATTAACAAAAGATCGTTTATTTTTAACCAAACTTAATGGTAAAGGAACACCTCGATAAACCCATTTAATTAAGGAAAGAAAATTAGCCTTTACTCCTTCCCCATAGACTAAAGGAGGCCTAACAATAACTATTTCCATATTTGTATCTTTAGTTAATTGCCATAAGGCTTGTTCAGCTTCAAACTTAGAAACTGCATAATTACCCTCTGGATTCGGTGTATCTTGCTCAGTAAAAGGTTGTTTAGTATGGTTACCATTAACACCTATTGAGCTCACAAAAATAAAACGCTTAACACCTGCTGCAAGAGCCTGTTTAGCTAGCTGTAAAGTTGCTATTACGTTAATCTCACGAAAGGCTTGTAATGGATCTGTTGCCGTTTCTTTTAAAATATGAGCACGGCCAGCAATATGCACTACAATATCAGTATTGTTTAATGCCTCACTCCAATCAACTGATTGTGCTAGATCAGCGACCACAAATTGCTGTAACTGATTATATTGAGCAACAGGTTTACGCACAGTTATAACAGGCGTATAACCATTTTCTGCTAATAGTCTTTTAACAAAAGCTTGACCAACAAACCCTATAGCGCCTGTTATTAATACTTTTTTCATTTAGAGCTCCAATAACTCTATTAACCGCTCATTCACTTTCGCTGCATCAAAGTTTTGTTGAGCAATTTGATAGCTATTATTACCCATTTCAATAATTTTCTCAGGATGCTCGATGAAATAACACATTTTATCAGCCAATACTTCTGCTGAGTATGGAGCGACTAAAAAACCATTAACACCCTCTTGCACGGTTTCCCTACAACCAGGAACATCAGTGGTAATAACTGCCCTACCAATAGCCATCGCTTCTTGAGTACTACGAGGAAATCCTTCTCGATAAGAAGGCAAAACAAATATGCTTGTCTCTTGTAACCATTGTGCAATATCCGTTACAAAACCTGGCCAATTAACAACCTGCTCATCTATTAATTTATCCAATTGATATTGACTAAGTCCTCCAGGATTTTCTGTATCTATACTTCCCAATATAATGAATTGTGCTGTAGGATATTTAACTTTTACTAACTTAGCTGCATTTACATACTCAAAAATACCTTTTTCTTTTAATAAACGACCAATAAATAAAAAACTTACAGAATCTATTGGTGCCTTTGAATAAGAATAGTCTGCTAAATTAAGCCCTATTGGACCTAATACGGTAATATTTTTAATATTTATCTTATAGTGATCTATTAAATCTACTTTATCATCATTATTTAATAAAATAAGGCGATTTAAATAAGGTAAAGTACATTGATAAAGAAAAACTTGTACACGCTTTAATAGTTTTGTTTTAAAGGGTATTCCTTCTGCTTGAGGCGTAAAAGTAAAACCTAACCCTTCTAACATCGCATAACGGCGTTTTACACCTGCTAAAACAGCAGCTAATGTTCCAAAAATAACTGGCTTAGTAAAATAACAAAAAGTTTGTTCTATACCATAAAACTTTAATTGTTTAACTAACTTGTAGGTATTAACCAAATCAACAAAGGGGTTTAAACCTGTTCGATTAAAACGATATTGAACAGCTATTGCACCTAAAGCTTCTACAGTTTGTTTAGATGACTCCTGATAGTCTTGAGCAAAAGCATATACCTCATGACCTTTAGCAATAAGAGATTTGATAAGGTCAATACGGAATCCTAAAATTGAATGAGCAGTAGTACCAATAATTGCTACTTTCATTCAAGTATATGTTCCTTAGCTAAGTACTCTTTAAAACTAGGTGCTTCTGCATCTTTCGAAGAGACTATCAGATCACTATCTAGTTTAGGCCAATCTATGGCTAGTATAGGGTCATTCCAGCAAATAGCACCTTCTGAATCTTTATGATAATAATCAGTGGTTTTATATAAAAAATGAGTATTATCTTCTAGTGATAAAAATCCATGGGCAAATCCTTCAGGAATCCATAGCATTTTTTTATTTTCAGCTGATAACTCTACAGCTACCCACTGCCCTATGGTTGGTGAGTTTGCTCGAATATCAATAGCCACATCCCAAGCAGAGCCATGTATCACCCTAACTAATTTGCCTTGTGCATAAGGTGCGCGTTGAAAATGTAATCCCCTTAATACACCTTTTTGTGAGCAAGAATGATTA
>JBEBWU010000400.1:0-3064 GCA_040391985.1 Entomomonas sp.
GGTGTAGTAAGTACTTTACTCATATTAATAGATAGTATGTTAATTAAAAGTAATGATTATCTATGATAGTAGGGTAGTTGGCTATGGATAAATAAAAAAGGCTCTAAAATGAGAGCCTTTTGGAAGAGTATATTAACAACTAGCTTTTAACATATGAGCCAGGTGCCATTTCTATTGATGGATACTCTGGTGAGCCTAATATTTTAGTGGCAGTTGTCTTTTTACCAGCATGTTGATTAATCCAAGCAAACCAATCTGGCCACCAGCTGCCTTCATGTCTTTCTGCTTTTTTTAACCAATCATCAGGGTTTTTGGTGAGTGTATCGTTTGTCCAATAATTACGTTTATTGTCAGCAGGAGGGTTAATAACACCAGCCACATGACCAGATGCACCTAGTACAAAACGTATAGGGCCTGAAAGTAATTTAGCGGAAGCATAAGCACTTTTCCAAGGAACAATATGATCTTTTTCTGAACCATAAAGATAGGTAGGTGCTTTAATAACAGTAAAATCTACAGGTATACCTTTGCACTTTAACTCACCAGATTTTAAATCATTTTGTAAATAGGTATGGCGTAGGTACCAGCAATACATTGGACCAGGCATATTAGTGCTGTCATTATTCCAATAAAGGATATCAAAGGTTCTAGGCTTTTCACCTTTTAGATATTTGCTAGTAGTATAATTCCACCAAAGTTCATCTGGACGAAGAATAGAGAAGGTATTACACATGTCTTCACCACGGAAAATCCCAACAGAACCATTTTTGCCCCCAATGGTATTTTCTTGGTAATCTACAAGTGCTTCATCCACATAAACATTAATTGGACCTGTGTCCTCATAATCAAGGAAGCAAGTAAATAACGTTAATGAGTTAGGTTGTGAATCACCTCGACCAATTAATACTGAAAGTGCACAACTTAGTAACGTGCCACCTATACAGAAACCTAACATATTAAGGTCATGCACACCTGAAATAGCTCTGGTTACACGAATGGCAGTAATCACACCATCTTGTAAATAATCTTCCCATGTTTTGTTGGCCATGGAATTATCAGGATTACGCCATGATATTAAGAAAACTCTATGTCCTTGTTCAACTAGATGTTTAATAAAAGAGTTATGGGGTTGTAAATCAAGAATATAAAATTTATTAATGGCAGGAGGCACAATTAATATAGGTGTTTCATATTGTGTTCGGGTTTTTGGTGCATATTGAATAAGCTGAAAAAACTCATTTTGGAAAACAACTTCTCCAGCGGTAGTGGCTAGATTAACACCTACTTCGAAATCACCTTTATCACATTGGCGTAGCTTACCCTCTACCATATCTTGTTGTAGGTTCATTAAGCCTGAAACTAAACTACCACCATTGGTTTGCATAGCTTTTTCTAATGCATCGGGGTTAGTGTAGAAGAAGTTACTTGGCGCAGAAGCAGCAACCGTTTGTTCAACTAAAAACTTCATTCGTTCTGCTGCTTTTTTGTCATCAATGTTAAGTAAATCTACCAGTGATAACATAAATTTACTATTTAATAGGTAGAAAGCAGCAACAGAACCAAAAAGGGGTGTATTCCAATTTTCTGAATTAAAGCGTCTATCTGTAAAATTGAAAGGTTGTAAATTCAGTAGTTGATTGCCTAAATTCACGCATTCTGTTTGATAATCATTTTGTAGTTGTTCTAGTTTAGTTTGATCTACTTCAAACCAATGACTAGTATCGCATCCTTTAAACCATGAGGATGTTGTGGTCCACAAGCGTAACTGTTCAATTGCAATTGTTGTTACAAAAGGCGTTTGGATTGACCAATAGGTAGCAAGTGTATCTTGTGTTTCCATAAAATATACTCTTTTATTTTGTGTATGTGGAAAATGCTACATCCTTGTAGCAAGAATATCCTTTAGTAAGTGGGTAGATTAACGCTCAACAGCGATAGCTACACACATGCCACCACCGATACAAAGGGTAGCTAGACCTTTCTTTTTATTACTACGTTGCATTTCATGAAGTAAAGAAACAAGTACACGACAACCAGAAGCACCAATTGGATGGCCAAGTGCAATTGCACCGCCATTAACATTGATTTTGCTGGTATCCCAACCTAATTCTTTGTTTACAGCAATGGCTTGAGCGGCAAAAGCTTCATTAGCTTCAATGACTTCAAGATCTTCTGCTTTCCAACCCGCTTTAGCTAAACATTTTCTAGTTGCTTCTGCTGGGCCAATTCCCATGATGGCTGGGTCAACACCTGCACTCGCATAAGAAGTTACTTTAGCTAATATAGGTAAACCTAGCTCTTTAGCTTTGTCTTCGGTCATTAACATCACTGCTGCTGCACCATCATTTAATGTTGATGCATTACCAGCTGTTACTGTACCACCATCACGTTTAAAGGCTGGTTTTAAGCGAGTTAATGTTTCGATAGTAGTGCTAGCACGAGGTTGTTCATCTGTATCAAAAACAACAGCATCACCTCTGCGTTGTGGAATATGTACTGGTGTAATTTCATCTTTAAATTTACCAGCAGCCACTGCAGCTACCGCTTTTTGTTGTGATGCTAAAGAAAACTCATCTTGTTCTTGACGGGTAATGTTGTATTTTTCTGCTAAGTTTTCAGCAGTAATACCCATATGATAGTCATTGAATGCATCCCATAAACCATCTTGAATCATTGTATCAATGGTTTTACCTGGTCCCATTCTCAGTCCATTACGCAAGCCAGTTACAAGGTAAGGAGCTAAACTCATATTCTCCATACCACCCGCAATAATAATTTCAGCATCACCGCAACGAATAGCTTGAGTGGCAAGGTGAACAGTTTTAAGTCCTGAGCCACACACTTTATTAATTGTCATAGCTGGAGTAGTGTAAGGTATACCAGCTTTGATAGACGCTTGACGGGCTGTATTTTGTCCACCACCAGCAGTGAGAATTTGTCCTAAAATAACCTCACAAACTTGTTCAGGTGCTACTTTAGTTTTTTCGAGAAGAGATTTAATAACAGTAACACCTAAATCTTCAGCAGAAACATCTTTTAAGGAGCCTTGAAAGCTTCCTATAGG
>JBEBWU010000401.1:0-3050 GCA_040391985.1 Entomomonas sp.
TGTTATCCAAGTTCGCCAAGAAGATACAGAAGAAATACTTGCTCACTTTAGCGGAGCTGGTTTAGAAGATGCTATATCAGTGATTGGACAACCTACTAAACAACAAAATATTCATTTTAGTTTAGAAGGTAACTCACTATTTGATGAAAGTCGTGCTAATTTGCAGCAACAATGGTCTGAAACTAGCTATCAAATTCAACGTTTAAGAAATAATGTAGAATGTGCTGATCAAGAGTTTGCAATCATTGCTGATGATAGTAATCCTGGTTTACAAGTAAAACTTAGTTACGACCTTCAACAAAATATTGCTGCCCCTTATATCAACAAAGGTATTCGCCCTCAAGTCGCTATTTTACGTGAACAAGGTGTAAATGGTCAGGTAGAAATGGCAGCTGCTTTTGATCGTGCTGGCTTTAATGCTCTTGATGTACATATGAGCGATATCCTAGCTGGTCGTGTAAACTTAGATGACTTTAAAGGTATTGTAGCCTGTGGTGGTTTCTCTTACGGTGACGTACTAGGTGCAGGCGAAGGTTTGGCAAAATCTATACTATTTAATAGTCGTGCTAGAGATGCTTTTATTGCCTTCTTTAATCGCAATGATAGCTTTACATTAGGTGTATGTAATGGCTGCCAAATGCTTTCTAATCTACATGAGCTAATTCCTGGTACTGAATTATGGCCACACTTTGTACGCAATAAATCAGAACAGTTTGAAGCCCGTGTAGCCATGGTAGAGGTGCAACAATCCCCTTCTATCTTCTTACAAGGTATGGCAGGTACTAGAATGCCTATTGCTATTGCCCATGGTGAAGGTTACGCAGAATTTGTAGATCAACAGGCATTAACTAATACTGATCAATCAGGATTAGTGGCATTACGTTATATTGATAACTATGGTAAGGCTACCGAACAATACCCAGCCAATCCCAATAGTTCACCACTTGGTATTACAGGTTTATGTAATACTGATGGTCGTGTAACTATAATGATGCCTCATCCAGAGCGTGTCTTTAGAACCGTTCAAAACTCTTGGTATCCTGATAAATCTAAAGAAGATGCTGGTTGGATTAGAATATTCCAAAATGCCCGTGTTTGGGTAAATTAACCATACCAATAGATAGCTACTACACAGTAGCTATCTGCTTTGGCTAACTCCCTCTTCTATTAGGAAACCTATATATGTGGATATTTTTAATTGTTGTTTTATCCATTATTGTAGGTATTAGTGTTGGGTTAATTAATCAACACTTTTTAAACAAAAAAATAGCTAAAATAAATAAGCAAGAAAAAGAACAAATCAAAAAACAATTGGCAAAACCAATCACAGACCTTTGCTTTACTATAAATAACCAAGATCAAGATAACTTTTCAGATTTTGAAGATACCTTTCTATTAACCTTTAAAGAAAACCTACAAGATGATAATTTTTTAGTATTAGAACCCAATATTCCTATTCATAATACTACTTTCTTACAAGCACATTATAAAGATAAACTCTTTAGGGTTGAAATTGCTCTTATAGAGGATATAGAAACACTTAAATATCAACATTATGTTTATGAAACAACAGACCTAATAGAAGTAGAAACTATCTTCTATAATTATTATTTTAAACAACAAATACCAAACATTAACCACTGGAAAAAATTCAATCTTTTATAATAATTGATCATTAATCAACTAATACTCTACTAAAAAGCCAAGCAACTATGCTTGGCTTTTTTATATATTGTGATTTATTAATTACTGGTTGGCGATTGAGGAGTTACAGACTGAACTTGTGGTTGTGCGGGTTGCAACTTAGTTAATAAATTGATAGCTTCCTGATCACCTTGATCAGCTGCTTTCTTTAATAATTCAATGGCTTTCTCTGGGTTCTTTTCAATGCCATCAATACCAGCCATATAGAGTATAGCCAAGTAGTATTGAGCAGGTGCATAGCCTTGATTAGCAGACTTTTCATACCAAACAGAAGCTTCCCTCTCACTTTCTTTCAGCCCCGCTTTACCCTCTGTATACATTTGCCCTAAATGATATTGACCCTTGGCATCACCTTGTTCAGCAGCCTTTCTGAACCACTCTAACGCTACTGCATCATCTTTTTTTCCAGACAAACCAAAATAATAGACTTTACCTAAGTCTACCTGCGCTGGTGCATAACCAAGTTCAGCAGATTGTGTAAGTAAATCAGCTATTTTTTGTTGATTGGCTTTAGCACTTTTAGAGTCATTCATATATTGAATAGCTTGTTCATAAAATGCTTTTGCTTGCTCTTTATTATCCACTACTTGAGTTTCAGATACAGCTTGTGCCATCACATAGGAAAATTGTGATGTTCCCATGGTAACCAATCCTAAACAAAGAATACCTGTAGTTAGATATCGTGAACAAGAACCGCTTATTTTCATGCCTAATGCATCCTTAGTAGCCAAAAGTATTAGATGGATAGTGTACCCTTTTTTTTAAAAGGGTTAATTGAGTTTTTTAATCAATTTATTTCTATAAGTTTATATATACTATTTTTATACATCTGTTAGCTCAAATTGCTTTACCGTAATATTATTAAATATCATAAAAATCAAGCTATTATCTGTATGTTTAGCACTATAAGCACCTGTATAGCTATATAAGCGCATTGCCATAGAGGTGTATTGCCAAGCTCTTATATCGGAACAAATAATGGATTCTTTTAATAATTCTGTATAAGCGTGCTCTTTTGCAAAGTTTTGTACAGCTTTGGCTGCTTGTTGTAAATTTGGTTCTACTTGTGGATTATCCCATCCCCAAGTAAAAGTATTATTATCTTGTGTATAAATCCCCACTACTTGTACAGGTGCACTAATTTCTATGCCCACTGTTTCACTATTGAAATAAAAATAAATTTTTTCTTGTTGTTGATCAATATTCCAATAATTGCAACGCTCAATACTCCATGTATCAATATGAAACTGAGTCGCTACTTCCAGTGCTTGCATACTACTTTTGATATATTCTTCCAATGTTGGATTCTTTTCAAAAGTATCTATCATTTATCATTCCTTACTAAT
>JBEBWU010000402.1:0-3048 GCA_040391985.1 Entomomonas sp.
ATTCTTCAGCAACTATCTGTTCCATCTGCCATAATGCTTGCCCTAGTATAGAAATAGGTAGTGGTTCATCTTCTTCGTTATACGCTGTAATACGTGTGCCACCGAAAACACGATAACTTGAGGGCTGAAATAGAATAATGGATTGTTGGTGACATAGCTTAGCTAATTGTTCAATGGTATCTATTTGCGAGCTAAGTTTTGTGGTGTCTACTTCTCTTGTTTGGAACCAGTCAAAATAATATGCCAAGTTAACCACACAATTAGGTTGCACTTCTTGTAAAAGTGTTGCTAAGTTAGCAGGTGTCCAACCTTCTTTAGGGGGCTTAGGAGTATGAAATTCAACGTTTTCCAAAGCACCCTGTTCTAGTAGGGATTGTCCTAGTAAATTACCACCACCTAATAAAAGTAATCGCATTCGCATAATAACTATTTTGTCTGTTAGCAGCCATTAATAAAATAATATCAACATTATGCCATGTTACATTAGATTTTGTTAATGGCGATAGTAAAATTACAATTTGCTTTTATTTTATGAAAATCAGCTTATTCATTGAAAACAGCTATACCTGATGGTCTTTCTTTCATTCTTGTTAAGTAGGGTAGTAGGTTTTTAGTATTATTAAATAGTGCATTAGATTTAGGTGTTTTGGCTACATAGTCAAGCATAGGTGTCAAAATAGCATCTGCCATGCTATAGAAAGTACCACAAAAGAAAGGCTTATCGGCTAGTTGCTTATCCAATAATTCTAAAGTTTCAATTACTTTAGATTTTATTTCGTTAATTACTTGTTCTCTAATTGTTTTGTTTGGCCCTTTAGGAAAGGCAAACTCTAGAACATACTGACGAATGAGTATATTGTCGATATAGAGGCTTAAAGCATTAGCCCATTCATCCACTAGGGCTATTGTTAAAGGATCTTTAGGCATTAAGTTATTTGGCTTAGAAATATTATCAAGGAAGCGACAAATAGTCGTTGTTTCAAAAATAGCTGTATTATCGTAGATAAGTACAGGGACTTTTTTAAAAGGATGATATTGTTTTAACTCTTCACTACCTAAAGTAATGTTTTTACCATCAATCTTTAGGCCATAAGTGTAGTTAATAGCTAGTTCTTCACAATATAATCGAACAGTGCGTAGGAAACTACTAAATTCAGGGCCTAAAATATGTGGTGTTGGCATTTATATTTTCCTATTATTTTTAATAGACAACACCTTGCTATATAAACAATATAGCAAGGTGTATATTCAATTAGACATTAAGAATATGTTTAATTTTTTCTACTAAACGTTGTTGTTGGGCACATAGTTTACCTTTGACAGTAGCTTTTGTATCTTCTGCAAGCAGGCTAAAGAATTTTACATATGTTTCTTTATCTTTGGGTTTACTAAGTAGCTTAGGTAAGGTTTGTAATGATTTTTCTGGGTAGTAGTAGCAAAGTAGTTCTTCTCTACCTCTA
This sequence comes from Entomomonas sp., assembly GCA_040391985.1. GTDB lineage: Bacteria > Pseudomonadota > Gammaproteobacteria > Pseudomonadales > Pseudomonadaceae > Entomomonas. The sequence goes on from JBEBWU010000402.1 coordinate 1,461, forward strand.
ATTTGGCGAACATCTGCTATTTCAAATGGACCAAGTAAGTGTAAGTATTTTTGTACACTTTCTTTTTTGGCTTCTAAGCAGTCGAGACTGATATGCTCACCATCTTTTTCTAAAAGAAGTATGGTTCTTACTACTGCAGCGATTAGACCACCTTTATTGATATCTAATAGCGCTTGTTGTACAACAGGTTGTTTGGTAGGGTCTTTAATCTTTTGAGGTTCTTTAGGCTCAATACTTTCAGTATCTTTTTGGATTAAATATATACCGAAAGGTGAGGTATAGATTGAGAAGAATAAAGATTCTGTGATGGTATCGCGAATATCTCGATAAAGATTTAAATTAGTTTCAATCGTTTCTGATATAGCTTCTTCTAATATAGCAAAAGGATTATCAGAGCGGTCTATAGGTTGTCTATTAGCTTTTACTTTAGCTGCAATAGGTTGTAGCATATTCATAAATGGATTAAAGGCGCTGGAAACTGCCCATTTTTCCACCCGTGATGGATGCATTTCGCGAATTAATTCCGCTGTATTTTCACTTGCATAAGCCTGAATAATTGGTTGTGCAAATAACTCGTAAGCTTTTTGATTGAATTCTGAGATAACTTCAACCGCTTTGAAGGGTTGTTCATCAGCACGTTCATATTTATTAAGTTTTTTAGCTAGATCTTCTAAGCGATATTCTACAAAGGATACATCATATTCTGGATCTTGACCTTTTTTGACTGGTTTTTCAGTAATTTTCATACCATATAAACCAGGGTTTAATGCTTCAATATTATCAATAACAGGAACGAGTTCTTTATATTCTTTACGAGCTACTTTACCAGAAACAAAAACACCTAAATGACCAATACTTTCATGAAGTAAACCTACAATTACTTGGCCTCTCGCTTTGATTTCATCAGTGGATGAGTAAATATCCGCTATCCAATTGAAGGCTTGTTGTGGTGGGGTAATGTTATCCCCTAGTGATGCAAAGATAACAATGGGACAATGTACATTACGAATATCTAATGGTCGACCATCGTTAGCTCGGATTTTTCCTGTCCATAAATCATTACCAACGAATAGGTTTTGAACAATCCAATCCATCTCTTTGCCGTTCATTAGTGATAGAGAACCCCACCATTTTTCAAAGTCTAGGAAACGAGGTGGTTCAGTATCAATTTTGTTATAAACAGTACGGTATTTTGTCCAAAGTGTATTAGCAGGATTGAGGTTTTCAAAGTTTTGGACAAGGTAAGCACCATCAAAATGCCCATTACCAATATCAGAGGCTAAGGATGACATCCAGCTACCACCCATTAGGCCACCTGCATAACGCATTGGATTATTGCCTTTACCATTTGTCCAAGCTCCTCCCCAATAAGAAAGGGGGGAACCGCTTAATAATAACACACCAACATCTTTAGGATTAGCAGCAGCTAACATCATAACAGCCCAACCACCTTGACAATTACCAATAATGATTGGTTTAGAGCTATTAGGGTGAAGTTCACAAACCTTTTTAACAAAAATATCTTCTACATCTGTTACATCCAAAATTGTTTGGTTCGGTTCTGGAGTAGGGAAGAAAAGTACAAAAT
>JBEBWU010000403.1:0-3037 GCA_040391985.1 Entomomonas sp.
TTAGACACACCTAGTTCCGGCACTATCACATTAGCTGGCAAAATACTCAATCAATTAAATGAAGATCAACGTGCCTCTGTAAGAGCTGAAAATGTTGGTTTTGTTTTTCAATCTTTTCAACTGCTTGATACATTAACCGCATTAGAAAATGTCATGTTACCCTTAGAGTTAGAGGGAAATACTAATGCTAACAAACAAGCACATCAATTATTAGCAAGAGTAGGATTAAAACATCGCCTACACCACTACCCTAAACAACTATCAGGTGGTGAACAGCAAAGAGTTGCTATTGCTCGTGCATTTGCCTCAAACCCTAAAATACTATTTGCTGATGAACCAACAGGCAATTTAGATACTCATACAGGCGAACATATTAGCGATTTATTATTTGAACTTAATAAAGAACAATCTACAACACTGGTATTAGTAACTCATGAAGAACGACTAGCTAAACGTTGCCAACGACAAATTCAAATTGAAGCAGGTCAACTTATAAATGAGGCTAACTAAGGATGAGTAAGCTGGTTCCTATCAAACTATTTTCGCTCGCTTTTAGACAACTGTTAAGAGATATAAAAGCAGGCGAGTTACGTATTTTATTCTTTGCATTAATGATAGCTGTTACTTGTAGTACCGCTATTGGTTATTTTAGCGCTCGTTTACAAGCTTCAATGGAAGCAAAAGCAGGTGAATTTTTAGCGGCTGACCTTGTTATTAGAGGCAGCTCTCCTGCAACCACTGAACAAATTAGTGAAGGTGAAAAACTAGGCTTAAAACAAGCCAAAACAGTTTCTTTTAGTACTGTTGTCATTAATCATGATGAGATGCAGTTAGTAGGTGTTAAAGCGGTAGATCATACCTATCCTCTCCGTGGCCAACTAAAATATAAAACTAATTTTGAGACAACTGAACAAACAACTGCTAATGGCCCTCCTGCAGGAGAAATATGGGCTGAGCAACGTTTATTTATTGCATTGAATGTTAACTTAGGGGATATGATTAATATTGGTAATGCTCAATTACGCGTCACCAAAATTCTTACTTATGAACCTGATCGCTCAATGGATTTTTATACATTAAATCCTCATATCCTTATGAACATGTCTGATCTACCTGCCACCAATGCCATACAGCCTGGTAGTCGTGCCAGTTATCGGCAACTTTGGGCAGGTACAACAGAAGCCATCAATCAATATCACACCAAAATTACGCCAAGTATTGCTCCTCACCAACGAATCTTAACAGGGAAAGATGGCAATATTCAGCTAAACAATACACTAAGTCGAGGTGAAAACTACCTAAACTTAGCCAGTTTAGTAGCTATTTTATTAGCTAGCGTAGCAGTTGCCCTCTCTGCCAATCAGTTTGCCACTCGACGTTTTGACAGTAGTGCATTACTGCGTTGTTTAGGTCTATCACGTAAGCAAGTACTAACACTTTATACATTACAGCTAACTTATATTGGTCTAATCGCTTGTATCTTAGGGGCTGCTTTAGGTTGGTTAGTGCAGTTAGGTTTATTTAAATTACTTGCTGGTCTAGTTAGTGGTGTTCTCCCCTCTGTCGGGCTATCCCCTGCTCTAGCTGGCATAGCTACAGGCTTAATTGCATTGGCAGGTTTTGCTATTCCACCTTTAGCAGCGTTAGGTAATACACCACCAATCCGTGTCTTACGTCAAGATATTTTTCCTACACCTCCTCGTAGTTGGTTCGTTTATGGCCTTGCTATCCTAGCTTTAGCTATTATTATGTGGCGGCTTAGTTTAGATATTAAGTTAACCCTGTCACTAATGGGTGGTGGATTAATAGCTGTTGCTATGCTAGGTGGCCTATTATTATGGGGCTTAAAAGGCTTACGTAAATTGTTAACAAAGGCCTCTTTACCTTGGCGATTAGGATTAGGGCAACTACTCCGCTATCCAATACGTGCTATTGGTCAAATTTTAGCATTTGGTGTCATTTTAATGGCTATGGCCTTGATTATCCTACTACGTAGCGAATTACTAGATACTTGGCAAAAGCAACTTCCTAAAAATGCGCCTAACTATTTTGCGATGAATATTACTGACGCTGAATTACCGCTATTTCAAGAAAAGGTAAAACAACTCTCTAATCATATTGCACCCTATTATCCAATTATTGCTGGACGCTTAACAGAAGTAAAAGGAACGCCTGTTGCACAACTTAATTTGACAGGTCGTGGAGATAACGCTACCCATCGTGACCTCAGTTTAACTTGGACAGCAGAACTACCTAGTGAAAATATTATTACCAGTGGAACATGGTGGTCTGACTTAACTGAAGATAAAACACTTATTAAAGTTTCTTTAGAAGACGAATTAGCAAAAAGTTTAGGAGCCAATATAGGTGATCAACTGACCTTTGTAATTGGTGGTGTTGAATATAAAACTATTATGACTAGTACACGGAAAATTAATTGGGATAATTTTCAACCAAACTTCTTTGTAATCTTTGATCCTGAAAGTGTACAAAACATACCTGCTACTTATTTAACAAGTTTTTATATTGCTGCTGGGCATGATAAAGAAATTGTTGAACTAGCAAGAAACTTCCCAACCGTTACCTTACTGGATATTGATGGTTTATTAAAACAACTCAATAGCATTCTTGCGCAAGTAACCATTGCTGTAGAATATATTTTATTATTTGTATTATTAGCAGGTATTACTGTGCTATTTGCTGGTTTACAATCAACATTAGATAATCGTATTAGGCAAGGTGCTTTATTACGAGCATTAGGTGCTAAAAGACAATTATTAAAACAAACCCAAATAGCTGAGTTTGCCTTACTTGGTGCTATGGCGGGTGGTTTGGCTGCAATAGGCTGTGAAGTGATTAGTGGATTTTTATATCATTTTACTTTAAAAATTAGTTGGCACTTTCATCCTTGGTTATTGATATTACCTGTGATTGGCGCAATACTTATTGGTTGCATAGGTGTATGGGGCACTCGACGTACTATTAATAGTAGCCCCCTACAAGTATTGCGTGAAGGTTAATTTATTTAAGATTAATG
>JBEBWU010000404.1:0-3011 GCA_040391985.1 Entomomonas sp.
TAATATGCGTGACCTACCAATTGATGCCATTCAAGTTTCAAGCAATTATATAGAAAATATTGAAGATCAGTTTACCAATGCTTTTCTCAAACTTGTGACCAATTTAGGGCATTCTACAGGCAAATTGATATTGATGAGTGGTATAGAAACTGAAAGTCAGTATGATTTTTGTAAAGAAATTGGTATTGATATTGTGCAGGGCTTTGCTTTGTACTCACCCACTACTGCAGAGAATTTAATAGCAATATTAACGGATAAAGAACAAAGTAATTGAATAGCTAAAGTAACTTTTATAAAAACTGTATAACTTTATAGTATCCTTAAACACAAACATTCTATTTTATACTTTTTAAAATAGAATGTTTGCCAATCAAACCAACTAATTATTTACGATCATCATTTCTTTTATCAGTTGGTTGTTTTAAATCTCTATCTGTATTTTTTCTATCTTTTTGTTCAACACGTTTGCCATCTTGCTTCTGATCTACGCGTTTTTCACCCTTTTGTTCAGTACGCTTACTGTCTTTTTTCTGATCGTTACGTTTCTCACCTTTTTGATCAGTGCGTTTTTCTCCTTTCTTGTCTACGTTCTTGCCCTCTTTTTTAAGTTCTGAACGCTTTTCATCCTTCTGTTCTGCACGTTTACCATCTTTTTGTTCAAGACGTTTTTCATCTTTCTTCACATCTTTATTTACATCATGATTATCTTGTTGAGCTGAAGCATAACCAGCAACACTTAAAGATAATAATGCAGCGATGGAGACAGATAATAATTTTTTCATATAGAGTTCCTTGTATTTGATTTAAGTGATTCTATTCTAACTATAAGTTATGTAAGGAAAAAACGTGTATATGGTAAATATTATGTAAAGATTTATAGCTTACTTAAATTTAATTGCTATAAAAAATAAGGAGGCTAATAGCCTCCTTATTTAACAATATCAGCAAGTACTAAATCACTTCTAAAATAGCATCAGTCACTGTTTTGATATTGTTATTATTTAGTGCAGCCACGCAAATACGGCCAGTAGCTACGGCATAGATACCATAGTCATTACGTAGCTTATCCACTTGATCAGCAGTTAGACCAGAATAAGAGAACATGCCACATTGCTTAGCAATAAACGAAAAATCTTGCTTAGCGCCAGCTAATTGTTCAACCATTAGGTTACGCATTGCTTTAATACGATCTCTCATACCACTTAGTTCATCATCCCATAGCTGATAAAGCTCAGGGCTGTTTAGTACTTTAGAAACTAACATAGCGCCATAGATGGGTGGGTTTGAATAGTTAGTACGAATAACACGTTTAACTTGTGAAAGAACTCGTGCTGCTTCATCTGCTGAGTTAGTCACTAATGATAATGCGCCTACACGCTCACCATACAGTGAGAATGACTTGGAGAATGAACTAGAAACAAAGAAGTTAAGCCCTGATTCTGCAAACAGTCTAACCGCAAAAGCATCTTCTTTAACACCATTACCAAAACCTTGGTAAGCAATGTCAATAAACGGAATTAATTGGTTTTCTTTAACAACAGCAAGTACTTGTTTCCAATCATCTTCTGTTAAATCAACACCTGTTGGGTTATGACAACAGCCATGTAGTACTGCTACTGTATTCTTTGGTAATGCTTTTAGATCAGCCAACAAACCATTACGGTCTAAACCATGACTAGTAGAGTCATAATAGCTATAGTCATGTACTTTAAAACCTGCTGTAGAAAATAATGCACGATGGTTTTCCCAACTAGGATTACTAATTGCCACATCGTGACCATTTAAATAGGTTTTAATAAAGTCTGCACCTAATTTTAATGCACCTGTACCACCTAATGCTTGTACCGTTACTACTCGTTTTTCAGTTACTAATGGCGAATCAGCACCAAATAATAATTTTTGCACAGCTTGGTCGTAACTACCAATACCTTCAATAGGTAAATAGCTGTGAGGAGCGCCTGCAGCCACAAATTCAGCCTCAGCCTTTTGTACAGCTTTTAGTAAAGGAATACGCCCTTGTTCATCATAGTAAACACCTACCCCTAAATTAATTTTATTAGTACGGGTATCGGCCTGATAAGCTTCATTTAAACCAAGAATGGGATCACGAGGAGCAAGTTCAATTTCAGCGAACAAATTCATTTTTTATCACTCTAAAGGTGGACGATAGAAAAAATCATTATAACGCTATAGTTAGCGTATCTAAATAGCTAATTAATAAATTCAAACTTTGTTATTTATTAATGTAACCTATATAGATAGTTTTTAACTCACCAAACAAATATGGAGTATTGTAATGAATGATTTTACTAATAAGGTAGTTATAGTAACAGGTTCTACAACAGGTGTTGGTGAAGGCATTGCTATTGAACTGTTTAACCGTGGTGCAACAGTTATTATCACCGCACGTAATCAAACAGAATTAACTAACACTGCTCAACAGATCGACCCAACAGGACAACGTATTATTCCTATCCAAACGGATGTTAAAGATCATTTATCTGTGAAAAGTTTAATTGAACAAACCATGCAACGTTTTGGTAAACTCAATTACCTTGTAAATAATGCAGGTATAACAGGCCCTCATGGCGTCACTATTTGCGATTATTCAATAGAAGATTGGAACAATGTAATAACCACTGATCTTAGTGGTGTGTTCTTTGGGATGAAATATGCTATTCCCGCCATTATAAAAAGCGGTGGCGGTGCTATTGTTAATTTATCAGCGGTTAATGGCTTAGTAGGCATTGCTGGTATTGCTCCTTATACCACAGCGAAGCATGGTGTAATTGGTCTAACCCAAGCAGCCGCTTTAGAATATGCAGAACAAGGGGTAAGGATCAATGCCATTTGTCCAGGCTATGTTGATACCCCTAATATGCAACAACTACCCGATGATGTTCGCCAACAAATGGCTAGCACTCATCCAATGAAAAGAATGGCTACTCGTGCAGAAGTTGCTAAAACAGTGGCGTTTCTTCTTTCTGATGATAGTTCATTTACCACAGGTG
>JBEBWU010000405.1:0-3009 GCA_040391985.1 Entomomonas sp.
ATACTTAATGAGTTAAGTGCAAATATCCAAGCATATTGAGTATTGCTGAGACCATGTAATTCAACAAATAAAAAATGAGAACTGCCTATATAGATAAATAAGCCTGCTAATATAAAACCACTGACTACGCTATAACCTAGAAAGCTATGCTCTTTAAATAAGTGCTGATATTGCCTGAAAGCACTACTGAGCGGAGGGCGAGGAGCATTAGGTGGTAGTGTTTCAGGCAGCCAAAGTAATGCGGTTATACCAATACTAATAGCAAAGATAAAACAAAAATAAAAGCTAGCATGCCAAGAGAAATAGACCAATAGTAAACTACCTAGTAAGGGTGCAACCATTGGTGTAATACCGTTAACTAACATAAGTTGCGAAAATACTTTGGCAGCTGTATTAGGATCACAAAGATCTCTTACTACCGCCCTAGAAATAACCATGCCAGCACAACCACCCAATGCTTGTAGAAAGCGTAAAGTAATTAACCAATTAAGACTGGTTGCTAATGCACAGCCTAATGAAGCAACAATAAATATACATGCTCCAACAATTAAAGGAGGTTTTCGGCCTAGTTTATCTGTTAATGGGCCATATAATATCTGCCCTATTGCAAGACCAATAAGGTAAACAGAAAGACTAAGTTGGACATTGTCTGTAACTGTGTTGAAATCATTAGCTATTAAATCAAAAGAAGGTAGATATAAGTCTATAGCTAGTGGTCCAAAAGCATTTAAACCTGCTAGGATTAGGATAATTCGTAAAGTCATTAACGCATTTTATAATAAAATGTATAACTGTGCTGTACTAAATCATATAAATTACATACATCTTGTTTGTAAATAGATTAAAATAGTAATTCTGAATAAATAGAGGAATCATGATTAACCATGCGTCGAACTAAAGAAGAAGCTGAGAAAACAAAAATTGCAATTTTAGATGCAGCTGAAACACTTTTTTTAAAGAAAGGGGTCTCGAAAACTAGTTTAGAAGAAATAGCTCGCGCAACGGGTATGACAAGAGGGGCTGTTTATTGGCACTTTAAAAATAAAGACCATTTGATTAATGAATTAATGAGTCAGATTTTTCAGCCCGTAGAACAAGTTTTTGAAGAGTTTATGGCAATGGAAGGCTCTGTTATTCAGAAATTATTCGGATTATTTAAGAATATATTTGATGCACTATCTAATGATGAAAAAACACGCAATATATTTACTATTTTATTAAGACGTTGTGAGTATACTGAGGAGTTAAGCGAGTCAGAGGCACGTTGTAATAATATGATAGAAGCCTTTATTAGTCATTGTGCAGAGTTAATTAGTGAGCCTGAAACTGCCAGTCGCTTACGTCCTGATATTACTCCTAACTTAGCGGCTCATATGCTACATATTATGACAACAGGTGTTTTAAATGATTGGGCGCGTGATCCTAAACAGTTTTTAGAAGGTTATGATCCCGATATTATTATTAAGGCCTTTTTTAGAGGTATTTTTGAAGATTAGTAAGGTTAAGAGCCATTATTTGTGAGTAAAACTAGTAGCATTAAATCTACTAGTTTAGTTCTAACCAAATGGGGCAGTGATCAGAAGGCTTTTCCATACCTCTAATTTCATAATCAATACCTGCTGCTTTAAGTCTATTTTGTAGTGCTGTAGAGGCAAGAATTAAATCTATTCTTAGACCCCGTTTAGGGGTATCTTCAAAACCACGGCTACGATAGTCAAACCAACTAAACTCATCATTAATATCTGGGTAAAGAGTACGGAAACTATCAATTAATCCCCAACTTTTTAAATTACCCATCCACTCCCGTTCTTCAGGTAAAAAACTACATTTTCCTGTGCGTAACCAACGTTTAGCGTTTTGTTCACCAATGCCAATATCACAATCTTGTGGCGAGATATTAAAGTCTCCCATAATTAATAAAGGGTTTGTAGGAGATTGTTGAGCATTTAGTAGCTGCAATAAATCAGCATAAAATTTTTGTTTAGCTGGGAATTTTACAGGATGACTACGACTTTCACCTTGTGGGAAATAACCATTCATAATGGTGATAGGTTGACCTTGTGAATCCTCATAAACGCCTGCAATAAAACGGCATTGTGCACCATCAACATCAGTTGGAAAACCACAGTATGTTTGTAAGGGGGCACGTAATGATAATAAAGCTACTCCATAATGACCTTTTTGCCCATGATATTCCACATGATAGCCAAGATTTTGGATATCTTCTAAAGGGAATTGTGGGTTATCTACTTTAGTTTCTTGTAAGCCAATAACATCTGGCTGATACTTATCAATAATGGCTTTTAATTGATGGGGACGAGCACGTAACCCATTAATATTGAATGATATAATTTTCACAGTAATAACTTTTATTTAATAAGACTTAAAAATTCAGCACGCGTTGTTGCTTTTTCTCGAAAGGCACCGAGCATGACAGAAGTAATCATTGTTGAATTTTGTTTTTCAACACCACGCATCATCATACACATATGCTTAGCTTCAATAACCACTGCTACACCCAAGGCTCCTGTAATTTTTTCAATGGCATCGGCTATTTCATGGGTTAAATTTTCTTGAATTTGTAGGCGTCTTGCATACATATCAACAATACGAGCTATTTTAGATAAACCTAATACTTTACCATTAGGTAAGTAGGCAACATGAGCTTTACCAATAAAGGGTAACATATGATGTTCGCAGAGTGAGTAAAGCTCTATATCTTTTACTAATACAATTTCACTATTATCAGAGCTGAATAAAGCACCACCTACTACTTCTTCTAACGTTTGTTGATAACCTTTACAAAGGTATTGCATTGCTTTAGCCGCACGTTTTGGAGTGTCTATTAATCCTTCACGCTGAGGGTTTTCACCAAGTTCAGTTAGGATAGCGGTATAGTGTTGTTGCAAGGACATGTAAGTTTCCATTTAAGGCATTAAATTAAAGTGTTAATAGTACCTCAAACTGTTTATTGATAAAACTCAAATTTTATACTAATTGTTCAATGAA
>JBEBWU010000406.1:0-3001 GCA_040391985.1 Entomomonas sp.
AACTATTAGCGGCTATTCCTTCCATTGTTTATGGTATGTGGGGGCTATTGGTGTTTGGGCCTTTATTAGCTGAATATGTACAAACCCCCTTACAAAGCCTATTAGGTGATGTACCTTATTTAAATGTTCTAGTATCAGGCTATCCTGTGGGAATAGGTATTTTTTCAGCAGGTATTATTCTTGCCATTATGATTATTCCCTTTATTGCCTCAGTGATGAGAGATGTTTTTGAAGTAACGCCTCCATTATTAAAAGAGTCAGCCTATGGTCTAGGTGCTACTACGTGGGAAGTAATTAGAAATGTGGTATTTCCTTATACCAAGGCGGGTGTAGTTGGTGGGGTTATGCTTGGTTTAGGTAGAGCATTAGGGGAAACCATGGCCGTTACCTTTATGATTGGTAATATGAATCAATTAGAATCAGTGTCTTTATTTGAAGCGGCTAACAGTATCACTTCTGTATTGGCTAATGAGTTTGCTGAAGCAAGCCCAGGTTTACATCAAGCTTCATTAATTTATTTAGGTTTGATCTTATTCTTTATTACCTTCCTAGTACTTTCTTGTTCAAAATTATTCCTAATGAAATTACAGAAAAATGAAGGAGGGCGCACATGAGTTATTTTAGCCCTCAAAAAGTTAAGCAACATAAACGTCGTAAATTTAAAAATCATGTCGCTTTAGCTCTATCATTAATGGCCATGTTATTTGGGTTGTTTTTGCTAGCATGGATATTATTTGAAACTATCTACTTAGGTATTGGTGGCATTAATTTAGCCGTATTTAGCGAAATGACCCCTCCACCTAATGCAGAAATAGGTGGTCTAGCTAATGCTATATGGGGTTCTTTCCTAATGGTGTTGATGGCTACCTTAATAGGTACGCCTATTGGTATTATGACAGGGGTTTATTTATGTGAGTATGGTGGTAAAGGGATTATTGCCAGTGTAACTCGTTTTATTAATGATATTTTATTATCAGCACCTTCAATTATTATCGGTTTGTTTGTTTACTCGTTAATCGTTTTACCTTTTAAAGGATTTTCAGGTTGGGCTGGTGTTGTGGCATTAGCATTGATTGTTGTGCCAGTGGTAGTAAGAACTACCGAAAATATGTTGGCGCTTATTCCTAATTCGTTGCGGGAAGCTGCCTATGCACTTGGAGCACCAAAGTGGAAAGTGGTATTAATGGTAACAATAAGGGCGGCTAGTGCAGGTATCATTACAGGTATATTATTGGCTATTGCTCGGATTGCAGGTGAAACAGCGCCGTTATTATTCACAGCACTGTCAAATCAATTCTGGACCAGTGACTTATCTCAACCAATGGCAAGCTTACCTGTAACTATCTTTAAGTTTGCGATGAGTCCCTTTGAAAATTGGCAAAAATTAGCTTGGGCAGGAGTCTTTATTATTACCTTTGGCATATTGATTCTCAATGTTACAGCACGTATTTTATTTAAGAAGAAAGGTTAATTACTGATGGTCAACAAACCACACAATGAAACAATTAATACGAAATTAGCAATTCGTGATTTAAATTTTTACTATGGTAAGTTTCATGCATTAAAAGGCATTAATTTAGATATTCCTGAGAAAAAAGTAACTGCATTTATTGGTCCATCAGGCTGTGGTAAATCAACGTTATTACGTACCCTTAATCGTATGTTTGAGTTATACCCTGAACAACGAGCTGAAGGTGAAATTTTAATTGATGGTGAAAACCTATTAACCAGCAAAGAGGATGTAGCCTTAATCAGAGCTAGGATTGGTATGGTATTTCAAAAACCAACGCCTTTCCCTATGTCTATTTATAATAATATTGCTTTTGGTGTAAAACTATTTGAGAAACTCTCTAATGCTGAAATGGATGATCGAATAGAGTGGGCATTAAATAAAGCAGCGTTATGGAATGAAGTAAAAGATAAACTTCATCAAAATGGTGCTAGCTTATCTGGAGGTCAACAACAACGGTTATGTATTGCCAGAGGTATTGCAATTAAGCCAGAGGTTTTATTACTAGATGAACCATGTTCAGCGCTTGACCCTATCTCTACAGGTAAAATTGAAGAACTTATTCATGAGTTAAAACAAGACTATACTGTAGCTATCGTAACCCATAATATGCAACAAGCGGCACGTTGTTCAGACTATACTGCTTATATGTATTTGGGAGAGTTAGTTGAAGTGGGGGAAACAGAGCAGTTATTTTTAAAACCCCAGCGTCAAGAAACAGAAGATTATATTACTGGCCGTTTTGGTTAATAGGAAATAGATTATGACTAATAAACATCTTTCAACCCAATTTGATGCTGAGTTAAATAGCATCTCTACTCAGATTATGGAGTTAGGTGGGTTAGTTGAGTCACAAATGACTTTAGCCATTACCGCATTAACGAGTTTTGATATTGAAGTATCAGATAAAGTCATTGAGCTTGAGCACAAAGTAAACTCAATGGAAGTGGAAATTGATAAAAACCTAGTATCAATGATTGCACGTCGTCAGCCAACAGCACGTGATTTAAGGTTATTAATGGCTATTTCTAAAACCACTAATAATTTAGAAAGGGCTGGTGATGAAGCTACCAAAATAGCACGTATGGTTAAATCGATTATTGAGCATGGTATCTCTAGAAACCTAATGGGTGCAGAATTACGCTTTATGGCCAATTTAGCACTGGATTTATTACATAAATCATTAGATGCTTTTGCTCGATTAGATATTAAAGCAGCACTTTATATTATGCGTAGTGATAATGAAATTGATGTGGAGTTTGGTGGTTTTACCCGTAAACTAATTACCTATATGATGGAAGATCCACGCATGATCTCACCAAGCCTTGATTTACTATTTATTGCAAAGGCACTAGAACGTATTGGCGATCACGCAAAAAATATAGCTGAGTTAATTATATATATCGTTAAGGGAGAGGATGTTAGGCATGTAGCCATGGAAGAGATTGAGTCTATTACTAAAAATTCAGAGGGTTAATTATGGCACGTATT